>DATNDQ010000051.1:0-32582 GCA_035553475.1 Gemmatimonadales bacterium | reverse complement strand
AGACAGGAGCTCGCCGCGTGGCGGCGTCTCCCATTCAAGGAGAAGACCTTCCTCGCCAAGCAGGTCCAGGCCAAGGCTCTCACGGGGCTCAAGAAGT
The DNA here is from genome assembly GCA_035553475.1 of Gemmatimonadales bacterium. Classification (GTDB taxonomy): domain Bacteria; phylum Gemmatimonadota; class Gemmatimonadetes; order Gemmatimonadales; family GWC2-71-9; genus 40CM-2-70-7. The sequence continues at coordinate 32,485 of DATNDQ010000051.1, read as the reverse complement.
ACTCGGTGCTCGAGCGCCTCTGGGCACTCCCGACCTTCGAGATTCATGGGATCATGGGCGGGTTCACCGGTGAAGGCGCGAAGACGGTGATTCCCGCGCAGGCGACCGCAAAGGTGAGTCTGCGTCTGGTCCCGAATCAGAAGATGAAGACGGTGGAGAAACAGCTGCGGGCGGCGGTGAAGAAGCTCGTCCCCAAGTACGTCGACGCGACCGTGACCTTCCTTCATGGGGCCGATCCGGCCCAGATGAAGCTCTCCAATCCCGTGTTCAAGAAGCTCGATCAGGCCTTCAAGGAAGTAGTGGGGAGAGCGCCCGTTGCGGCGCGCGCGGGAGGCTCGATCCCGATCGTGCCGGCGCTGGCGTCGGGCGGGGCACCGGTGGTCATGACGGGCATCGGGCTGCCCGATGACCGGCTCCACGCCCCGAACGAGAAGCTCGATCTGAAGCAGCTCTGGGACGGGATCAAGGTGTTCAAGAGGTTCTACGAATTGCTGGGGCAATAAAGGCGTCGAGGAGAGGCGTCGAGGGAAGACGTCGAGGGAAGGCGTAAGCTCAGGAGACGGGCAGGTGACGGCCCCGGTCTAGGCTGGGGGCATGAACCGAGCTCTCGTCATCCCCATCCTGTTGGGTGCCGTGGCGTGTCATAGCGACGCGACTGGACCTGCTTCGAATGCCCCGCTGAGCGGAACGGTGTCTTCTCAGAAGGGCCCGATCTCAAACGCCAAGGTTGTTGCGACGGACACGGCCGATCCGTCCAAGTCCGACACGGTGTCCACCGATACCGCCGGGCACTACGAGTTCACGAGCGTCTCCCCCGGCACCCGGACCGTGAGCCTGGTCCTTTCGTCCCTGCCCCCCGCCTGCATCCCCCCCGGCGCGAGCAACGTCACGATCGTCGCGGGCGGAAAACGGACCGTCATCCTCCAAGTGCTGTGTGTCGACGTCACGGGGAACTACACGGGGTTCCTGAAGGTCACGCCGGGGGGTGCTGCGGCGACCCTGGACAGTGTCCTTGTCTCACTGGGAGCTGCGGGTCTCTTTCCGGACTCCGGGGCCTTTCAGCTCACCGTGAATCCGATCCTCGACTCCAGCACCTTCCAGTTCGGCGGCCAGTATTCGGGCGTGGGATACGCGGCCTCGTGGGGTGAAGACACCATCGTGCTCCACGGTCCGGTGGTCCAAACGACTTGGCCCATCGTACTGCCGAGCATCACGTTCGATGGCGTGGTAACCGTGCAACCGGTCTGTACGCCGAGTGGACCGGCGCAATTCACCGTCGGGGTGGACTCACTCGCGGGTGGCCACCTCACCGATGTCACCGGCATACTCGACTACGGCTGCTCGGTTACGCTGACGGGGATCGGGACGCTCGACGGGACGTTTCACATGCTGCTGAAAGCTGAAAAAACGTAACTGCGGAAAGGCGTCAAGGAGAAACGTCAAGGAGATGCGTCAAGGGGATGCGTACGCCTCACCTTGACGCTTTTCCTTGACGTCGTTCCTCGACGTCGTTTGGCAGTTCACGCCAAACGCCCTGTCGAATCCCCGAAGAATCGCCGCGCGCACGTTTCCCGGTGCCGCACCCAGCTCCTTCTCCACCGAAGTCATTTGGACTCCCGGGATTCCACAGGGCACGATGCGATCAAACGCACCGAGGTCGGTCGTGACGTTCAGCGCGAACCCGTGCCACGTAACCCACTGCTTCACGTGCACGCCGATGCTCGCGATCTTCCGCCCTTTGGTCCACACCCCGGTATAGCCGGCGTTCCGTTCTCCCGGAATTCCCAGAAGGGCCAGGCCTTCGATCAGCGCCTGCTCGAGGGTTCTCAGATACCAGTGCAGATCCTGCTTGTAGTTCTTCAAGTCGAAGATGGGGTACCCCACCAGCTGGCCGGGACCGTGATACGTGACATCCCCGCCGCGCTCGACTTCAACGACGTCGATGCCGTCGCCGTGAAGCACGTGTTCGGCATGAGAGCCACGGCCCAGGGTCACCACGGGAGGGTGTTCGAGGAGCACCAGGACGTCATGATCGAGCCGGCCTTCGATCCGATCGCGGGCCAGGCTCCGCTGATACTCGAGCGCCTCGAGGTAGGGGACTAGGCCCCGGTCGAGGATTTCGACCTGGTTCACGCGTCGTCCCCCGCTGCCCGGCACGCCCAGGTACCACTCCAGATGCCGCCCGCGAGCAGCAGGATGGCCAGCACGATCAAGCCGATCAGTCCCGCGAAGTGATCGAAGAGCGGGGCAAACAGAAACCCGATCATCACCGCCCCGAATGCGGCGATGGCGGCGATCGCCCCGCGCTGGAAGATGTTTTCGACGCCACGAGAGCGGCGCCAGCCGAAGAACGCGGCGACCGCGAGTCCGGCGAAGAGTCCGACGAGGATGTCCGTCGAGGTCCCGACCACCGCGTCGTCCGCCCGCGTCGGAATGTTGGCGTGCTGGACGGCCCGGACGAGCAGCAGCGCCACCGTCAGCACGCCGCCCCCCAAGCCCAGGCCGGAGCCCAGGGCCCCCAGCCCAATGGCGACCGGGTCCTTTGGGGGCTCAGCGGCGGTGGGGGTGGGGGTACTCACATGTCGATGACGCGTCCGAGTGAATCGAGGGCCGCCTGGGCCACGGCTTCCGACATGGTCGGGTGCGCGTGGATCGCCAGGTCGATCTCCTCCACCGTGTACTCGTTCTCGCGGGCCACGGCGAGCTCGTGGATCATCTCGGAGGCGTTGGCGCCGACGATGTGCGCCCCCAGAATCTCTCCATACTTCTTGTCGCGGATGATCTTGACGAAGCCCTCGGTCTCCCCGGTGCCGCGGGCGCGGCCGTTGGCGGAGAAGGGGAACTTGCCGACGACGTAGTCGAGCTTCTGTTCCTTGGCCTTGTCTTCGGAAAGCCCGATGCTGGCGACTTCGGGATGGCAGTAGGTCACGCTGGGCACGTTGTCGTACTTGATCGCGTGCGCCTTGTGGCCCGCGATCTTCTCGGCCACCACGACGCCCTCGCGGCTCCCCTTGTGGGCGAGCATCGGCGGTCCCGCGATGTCGCCGATCGCATAGTAGCCCGGCGCCGTCGTCTGGAGGTTGCCGTCGACCTGAATGAATCCGCGGTCGGTGAGCTTGATGCCGCATTCGGCGAGCCCGATGTTCTCGGTGTTCACCGCCCGCCCCGCCGCCATCAGCACCATGTCGGCGTCGATCTTCTGGGTCTGCCCGCCCGACTCGACTTCCAGTGTCACCTTGTTCTTGCCGACGTCCGCTTTCTTGACCTTGGCGCCTGCCAGGACGTCGATGCCACGCTTCTTGTAGCTCTTGGTCATCGTGTCCGAGGCCTCCGCGTCCTCCAGGGGGAGGATGCGGGGGAGGGCCTCGATCAGCGTGACCTTGGAGCCGAAGGCGTTGAAGATGTCCGCGAACTCCATCCCCACGGCGCCGGCCCCGACGACCGCGATGGTCGCGGGAGCTTTCTCGAGGAAGAGCGCCTCATCGGACGAGATCACGGTCGTCTTGTTGATCTCGAGTCCGATCTGCGGGATCCCCTTGACGCGTGATCCGGTCGCGATGATCACGGCCTTGCTGGCCGTGTAGACGTCGTTCCCGACCTTCACCTTCTTGCCGGGCTGCAGAACGCCGGTGCCCTTGATCACCGTGACCTTGTTCTTCTTCATCAGGAAGTCGGCGCCCTTCGAGTTCGTGTCGGCCACCCGGCGGGAGCGCTTCATGGCCACGCCGTAGTCGGTCTTCACGTCACCGACCGTGATGCCGAAGTCGGCGGCGGAGTGCAGCGCGTGGGCCAGATGGGCCGAGTGGAGCAGGGCCTTGGTGGGGATGCAGCCGATGTTGACGCAGACGCCCCCCATCTTGTCGCGCTCGACGACCGCGGTGGACAGCCCGAGCTGGGCACAGCGGATCGCGCAGACGTAGCCGGCGGGACCGCCACCCAGGATGATCACGTCGAAGGAGTTCGCCACGAGAATCCTCTTAGAGAACCATTGCGAGTGGGTTTTCCAGCATCTGCTTCAGCGTCTTCAGGAACGCCGCGCCCGTCGCCCCGTCGATCACGCGGTGGTCGCAGCTCATGGTCAGCCGCAGGCGGCGCCGGATCTCGACCTTGCCGTCCTCGGCCACCGGTTTCGAAACGATGGAGCCGACCGCCAGGATCCCGGACTCGGGGGGGTTGATCACCGCCGTGAACTGGTCGATGTCGAACATGCCGAGGTTCGAGACGGAGAAGGTGGCCCCCGTGTACTCGCTGGGCTGGAGCTTCCGCTCCCTCGCCTTCCCGGCCAGAACCTTGGCTTCCTGTCCGATGGCCAGCATCGACTTCAGGTCGGCGTTCCGGATCACCGGGGTGATGAGGCCGTCCTCGACGGCCACTGCCATCCCCACGTGCACTTCGTTCCAGTACCGGATGTGGTCGTCCTGGAACCAGGCGTTGCACGCCCGATGCTTCGCGAGCGCCAGCGCCGTCGCTTTGATGACGATGTCGTTGAAGGAGATCTTGCCATGATCGCCCAGCTGCTTGTTGATCGCTTCGCGGGCTTCGGCGGCGCGCTCCATGTCCACTTCGGTAGTGAGGAAGAAGTGGGGGATGGGGCCGATAGAGGTTACCAGGCGCTTGGCAATCGTCTTCCGGATCTGCGTGAGGGGGACGTCCTCATACGGCGAGCCGTCAGCCGTCAGCCGTCGGCCATCAGCAGGCGGTCTGTTGATCGCTGATGGCTGATGACTGCCTTCGACGTCCTTCTTGACGACCCGACCACCTGGTCCTGACCCTGCAACCGATCGGAGATCGATCCCGGAATCCTGAGCGATCTTACGCGCGAGGGGTGAGGCCTTGATGCGGCCGGCTTCCGTGGGCGGTGGAGGTGTCGGGGGGCGGGCGGCCGGGGGCGGGTCTATCGGCTTCGACGCCGGCGCAGGGGCAGCAGCGGGCGCCACGCTTCCCGCTTCCCGTTTTCCGCTTCCCGCTCCGTCGACCTTCTCCCCCACGGCCCCGATATAGGCCACCACATTACCGACCGGGACGGTCTGGCCTTCCTGCACCACGACCTTGATGAGCGAGCCGTCCGCGCGTGCGACCAGCTCCATCACCGCTTTGTCGGTTTCGACCTCGGCGAGGGTGTCACCCGTCTTGACCTGGTCGCCCTCTTTCTTCGACCATTTGACGAGGCGCCCTTCTTCCATCGTGGGCGAAAGCGCTTCCATCACGACTGTGGTCGCCATGGGTCAGTCCAGGTACAGGACGCGCCGCGCCGCGGCCACGACCTTTTCGGGAGACGACTTCGCGGCGCGCTCGAGCACCTTGTTGTAGGGCATCGGCACGTCGGCCTGGGTCACGCGGAGTACCGGGGCATCGAGGTGATCGAAGGCATCGCGCTGGATGATGTCCACCACCTGCGCACCGACGCCCATGTGGTGCCAGCCCTCTTCGACCACGACGCAGCGGTTGGTCTTCGTCACCGACGCGATGATCGCGGCCTCGTCCAGGGGGCGGATGGACCGGAGATCCACCACCTCGGCGGAGATACCCGCCTCCTGAAGCTGGTCGGCCGCCTTGAGCGCGACGGTGACGGTCTTGGAATGGCAGATCAGCGTCACGTCCTTGCCGGGGCGCTTGATGTCGGCCTGGCCGATCGGAATCACCAGCTCGCCGTCGGGCACGTCGCCCTTCGTGTTGTAGAGCATTTCGCCCTCCAGCACGATGACGGGGTTGTTGTCACGGATGGCCGCCTTGAGCAGGCCTTTGGCGTCCGCCGGGGTGGCGGGCGCGACGACCTTGAGACCGGGGATGTGCGCGAGCCACGATTCCCACGCCTGCGAGTGCTGGGCGCCGAGCTGCAGGGCGGCACCGTTGGGCCCGCGGAAGACGATCGGCATGGGGAATTGGCCGCCCGACATGTAGTTCATCTTGGCGGCGGAGTTTACGATCTGGTCGAGCGCGAGCACGGCGAAGTTCCAGGTCATGAACTCTACTACGGGCCGGAGCCCCGTCATCGCCGCCCCAACGCCGATGCCGGCAAATCCCAGCTCGGCGATGGGGGTGTCCACCACCCGTTGGGGACCGAACTCTTCCAGCAGGCCACGGCTCACCTTGTACGCGCCCTGATAGAGGCCCACCTCTTCGCCCATCAGGAACACGTTGGGATCCCGCTGCATCTCTTCGCGGAGCGCCTGGTTCAGGGCGTCGCGGTACGTGAGGGTAGGCATCAGTCGGCCAATACGTCGTGGAAGAGGGCGTCGGGCTCGGGATCGGGACTCTCGTCCGCGAACTTCGCGGCCGCGTCCACTTCCGCGTGCACCTCGGCGTCGAGGGCGTCGATCGCCGCCTGATCCATCGTCCCGTCATCCCGGAGGTGATGGGTCAGCGCCGCAATCGGGTCGCGTTTCTTCTGTTCCTCCACTTCTTCCTTGGTCCGGTAGACCCCGTGCAGGGGGTCCGACATCGAATGGCCCATGAAGCGGTAGGTGCGGACTTCGAGCAGGGTGGGTTTGCCTTCGCGCGCCGCGGCCACCGCCTTCATGGTCGCGTCGTACACCGCGAAGACATCCATGCCATCCACCTCGGCCGACGCCATGTCGTAGCTCTTCGCGTGCTCGGCGACGTCGGTAAGGGCGGCGACCCGCTCGAAGGCGGTGCCCATGCCGTACCGGTTGTTCTCGCAGAGGAAGACGACGGGGAGCTTCCAGACGGCGGCCATGTTCAGGGCTTCGTGGAAGGCGCCGATGTTGACGGCCGCTTCGCCGAAGTAGCAGAGCACGACCTGATCGCCGCCCTTGTACTTGATGCCGAACGCGATGCCGGCCGCGAGAGGAATGTGCCCGCCGACGATGCCGTGGCCGCCCATGAAGTGGCGCTTGGCGTCGAACAGGTGCATCGAGCCACCCTTGCCGTGCGAGCACCCCGTCGCCTTGCCGCACAGCTCTGCCATCACGGCGTTGGCCGCGATGCCCTTGACCAACGCCTGGCCATGTTCACGGTAGGAGCAGATGACGTAGTCGTCGTCCTTGAGGGCGGCGATGGAGCCCACCGCCACCGCTTCCTGGCCGATGTAGAGGTGGCAGAACCCGCCGATCTTGCCGAGCGCGTACGCTTCGGCGGCTTTCTCTTCAAACCGGCGAATCAAGAGCATCTGGCGGAGCAGGGCGCGCTGCCGATCGGGCGACAGCGTGTCCTTCTCTTTGGATTTCGTTTGTGCCGCGGTAGCGGGGGTCATGTCTCTTTCGGAGTTAGCGGGGGACGACGGCCATCGTCGCAGCCGCGCGTTCGGCCTGTTCCCAGGCGTGATAGCTCGAGCGCACCAGGGGTCCGGACTCGACGTGCCGGAATCCCATCTCCATGCCGAGGCGCTTCAGCTCGGCGAACTCTTCGGGGGTGTACCAGCGGGCGATCGGGAGGTGATCGGCCGAGGGCCGGAGATACTGGCCGAGGGTCAGGATGTCGACGCGCTGGGCGCGAAGGTCGCGCATCGACACGAGCAGCTCGTCCCAGTCTTCGCCCAACCCCACCATGATGCCCGATTTGGTGAGCTGGTCGGGAGCGATCTCCTTGGCGCGAGCGAGCAGCTCCAGGGCGCGGGTGTAGCGGCCACCCGGTCTCGCGATGCGGTAGAGGCGGTCGATCGTTTCCAGGTTGTGATTGAGGATGTCGGGCTTGGTGCGGAGGACGATCCGCAGCGCTTCTGCGTTGCCCTTGAAATCGGGAATCAGGACTTCGACGGAGGACTCGGGGAGCCGCGACCGGATCTCCGTGATGCACGAAGCGAAGCTCTCGGCACCCCCGTTCGGCAAGTCATCACGATCGACGCTCGTAATGACCACGTGCTTCAGGCCCATCTGCGCTACGGCGTCCGCCAGCCGGCGCGGCTCGTCGGGATCGAAAGGCGCCGGGGTGCCGTGGGCCACGGCGCAGTAGGCACAGTTCCGGGTGCACACGTCGCCCAGGATCATGAAGGTGGCGGCCTTGTGCTCCCAGCATTCCCCGATGTTGGGGCAGTGGGCTTCTTCGCAGACCGTGTGGAGCTTGAGCTCCCGCATCATCTGCTGGACGCCCAAATAGGTCTGTCCCCCCGGGGCTTTGACCTTCAGCCAGGAAGGCTTGCGCGCGGGGGCTGCAGGCTGTCTGGGGCTGATTTGTACGAGCGGAGCGGCCATATGGTGGCGGGAAGATAGTGCCGTCAGGTCCTCTGAGATAGTCTAAAATCAACCATCTGGTTGATTTGGCGGTCGCCCTTTGAGACGCTTCATCTCCTCTTCGATTTCGGCGTCCGTGCTGAGGGCGCCGTCGGCGATCGCCGCCGTTTCCTCCGCGATTCGCCACTGCCGCTCGAGCTCTTCCACCTCGGCCTGTTCGTCGACGGCCATTTCCAGGGCCAGCCCCCGATCGGGACGCAGCGTCTTCAGCAACAACGATTCCCGGGCCATACCGTTGACCAGCTGGTCCGGACCACCCGCGCGATCCACGATCCGGGCGGCATCGGCGGCACGCTGCTTCCCACCCTTCGTGAGGTTCTGATAGGTGAGCCCTCGCCTCAGCGCCACTTGGGCGTCTGCGCCTTCGAGCTGCGCGCCTTCCGCCTTGCACTTGCCGCACGTCAGGAGCAGCCCCATCTGGGCGTGGGCATCCGAGACCAGTCGAGCCCGCCCGAGATCCTGGGCGCGGACCTTCATTACGCTCCCGCAGCGGGCGCACACCGGGGTCTCCGAGAGTGGAACGAGCCGGGAACCCACCACCCTGGTGTACAGGCCTTTGGCGATCTGCGGAATCTGCCAGACGAAAACTCCCACCGAGCCGCCGGCCGCGACGTTGATGGCGATCGCGGCGCCGACGGCGCCAATGCTGAGGGGCACGATGTACTTCAGTTGCTCACGGCGGCGCGCCTTGATGCGTTCCCCATACCGCCAGGTGGCGTATTCGATCCGTGGCGGCTTGCCGACGCGCACGTAGTCGTACACGCCCGCCCGGATCAGGGAGACTTGCTCCGTGGATGCCGCGACCATTCCGCCGGCTGCCGCCCGGGCGACGGCCTCGATGCGGTCCAGGCGGCTGTCGATCGGCGTGAGGTTCCAGCGGCTGCACGACGTGCAGATGACCCAGAGCCGCCCGCGCCATTCGTCATACGCGAAGCGACGGCCCACGCCGAGCCCGGAGGGGCCGCCGTCACCCGTGAATTTCCCGTTGCAGAACGCGCAAGACTGATACATCAGGGATCAGGGGTCGGGGGTCAGGGAAAAGCGATCGATCAGGAACGGGTCCAGATCAAAATCCAATTGCTTGCCGATCATCAAGTCTCCGATCACATCGCCCGTCAGGGCAGCGAGCAGGATCCCGTTGCGGCCATGGCCGACCGCGTACCAGAGCCCGGAAACCTGTGGATCTCGGCCCAGAATCGGGCGTCCGTCCGGCGTGAGTGGCCGGAGGCCGGCCCAGGTCTTCTCGAACGGCAGCGTCGCGAACGAAGGGAACAGGCGCGCCGCTCCCGCCCGCAGCTGCTCCGCCCCCTCTTTGGTCACGCGGGCATCGAATCCCACGCGTTCCATAGTCGACCCGATGATGGCCTTCCCGCCGCGGGCGAGAATGTATGCGTGGTCGTAGTACAGGATGGCCGGCGGTGTGCCCGCGGGCCACGGGGCGAGCGCGAGCTGGCCCCGCACCGGCTCGACGGGCAAGGGGCGAGGCAAGCCGGCGAGGCGCCCGGACCACGCACCAGCGGCAATGACCACCATGCCTGCCGGCACCGTACCCGCCACGGTTCGAACGCCGGTGGCGCGCCCATCCTCCACCACGATGCCGGTCACCGACTCCCGTGAGGGACTGACGCCCAGCCGCTCGGCGTCCGTGCGAAGCGCGCTCGTGAGCAGCGGCGGGTCGATCGCGCCATCCTCGGCGGCGAGCAGGGCGCCGAGGGCGTCAGAGGAGAGGGCGGGCCAGAGCTCGAGCGCTTCCCGCGATTCGAGCCACCGGCACGAAAGCCCCATCTGTCGCTGCCACGCCGCCATGGCTCGCAGACGATCCACGCCCGCCTCGTCGAAGGCCACCGAAGCAATGCCGTCGCGCCAGAACCCGACGTCGAGCCCGGTGGTATCTTTCAGAGAACGGGCGAGGGGTTCGTAGGTCTCGCGCCCGCGGATGGCGAGGGCGAGGAGGGCTTCGTCATCCGGCTCGATTTGCGCGGCCAGCATGCCGGCGGAAGCGGGAGAGGCCGCGGCGGGATCGGGGCCCGGTTCAAAGAGCACCGTCCGGAGCCCTCGCAGCGCGGCGGCGCGGGCGCATGCCGCACCTACCACGCCGCCCCCGATCACGGCCACGTCGGGTGAAACCGGCGTGCTCATCGGGTCGTATACTTGGAAGCGGATCGGAACTTCACGGAGGACACCATGTTCCGGAGCATATTGGGGTTTGCGGTACTCGCTGTCGTCGCCTGGATCGCGCTCAAGATCTTCTTCGGGCTCTTGTCCGGGATCATGGGTCTGGCCATCACGGTGCTCTGGCTGGCCGCCATCGGATTCATCTGCTATCTCGCGCTGCGCGTCATCGCGCCGCGCACGGCAGACCGGGTCAGGGAAGCGATCAAGGGCCGGCCCTCAGCCTAAGCTCTGCAGGACTCTCCAGCACAACAGCGGCAAGAGGATCTCGTGGTGGCCGGTGAGCTGAACACCCCGGCCACCTTCGAGCGTCGGGCGCTCGACCACGTTGACCCGCGGCCGGTAGTGCCGCTGCATGTCGCAGTCGACGGCCGTAAACCCGGTCGGCTTTCCGTCGTTCAAGTTCCGGGCGATGGTCAATGCCTTCAGGAACACCTCAGGCATCAGCACCGCGCTTCCCAGGTTGAGTACGACGCCGCCCTGATCCAGCGCAGGAAGGGCGCCCGCCAGCCGCTTGAAGTCGCGGTGGCTGGTGGCCCCGATGGCCGCGCCGTCCGCTGTAGGGTGCTGATGGGTGATCTCCGCGCCAAGGGCGGCGTGGACGGTGCAGGGGATGCCGAGCTCGTGGGCGGCGAGAAGCACGGAGACCTCCCGCCCCGGTGATCCTTTCCGGTCCTTCAGCGCATGCCCCAAGGCCTCTCCGGCGCCCCAGTTCTTTTTCGCGCCCGTCGAGATCGCGGCATTCATCTCTTTGCCGGTCTCTTCCGCCATCCCGAAGGTCCCGTCCTTCAGGCCTGCCGCCACATCTTCGCTGGTGCCGCCGAACGCGGCCAGCTCGAAGTCGTGGATGGCGGCGCTGCCGTTCATCGCGAGGTGCGTGATCACGCCCCGTTTCATCAGGGCGATCAGCAGGGGCCCGAGTCCCACCTTGATGACGTGGCCTCCCATCATCACCACGACTGCCTTCTTTCCCGCGGCCTGCACGAGGCGGTCGGCGACGAACCGCAGGTCCCTGGCGGCGAGGATGTCGGGCAGGGATTTCCAGAACGCGTCGAACGAGCGGTCGGCGCCGGGCGGATGAGCGAGGAGGGTGGAGTCGACTTTGTTGCGGCGGCCGGCGATGGGAACCGTGGTGAGGCGGGAGAGGTCCGCCTCGCGGTACTCGGTCATTTGCGCTCCGGGACGGAGAACTCCTTGAGCTTCAGGGTGACCTGGCCGAACGAAAACGTCGACTGCAAGGCAAGGAGCGTGCGCGTGGAGTCGTCGGACAGCCAGATGCGGGCATCCGCCTTCTCCGCGAAGATCCCGCGGCCGTTCGGAATGGCGGGCCGCACCACGATGGCGTCCCACTTCTTCCCCGCGACGTTCACGCGGTCGTGCCCGACCACTTCGACGATGATGGGGTCGTTCTCCGGACGGAAGTAGCGCCGGTAGGTGTACTTCTTCCCGTCCTCGAGGGGCACGGTACGGATCCAATACAGAAAGGCCGCGTCATCCAGCGGATTCGGGACCGACGCGTGCGTCGTATCGGTGCCGTCCGTCCGGTAGTAGCCGGAGTCGGGAAAAATGTCGTACGTGTGTTTCCACTTCTTGCCCTTCTCGTCCGTGTCGATCGTGTACCGGCGGGATACGAAGTCGTCCTTCCCCACCCATGACTCGAGCTTCTGGTCGAGCTTGTAGGCCCCGAAGAGCGCACTACCGATGATGTGGAAGAGCAGGTGCACGGTCGGAGTGCCGCGGACCGTGTCGATGCCGACCACGTCCATGGTGGCGGTGCCGACGCTGATGAAGCCGTACTTGGCGCCGAAGACCAGGTGCTCGCCCACGGGGAAGGGCACGGGGCGCGTTGCGGGGGCGGCGCCGGAGTCCCCGGCGGGTGTGTTCTGGGCGCCGGCGCGCGGCGCGGCGCAGAGCGCGATGGCGGCCAGCATCGCCATTCGCGCGGCGCGGACCGCCGGGCGTGCGTGCCAGGCCCGCATCAGCTCGTCCCAGCCAGTGGTCCGGGACCCGCGCTGCCGCAGATCGTAGCGGGCGGCGTAGTCCACCCGCTCGAGCTTCCGGGAATTCCTCGCCAGCCGCGCCACCAGCTCGGCGTTGGCTGACCAGCCGTCGGTAGAGAGCAAGGACTCCGCGCCGGGCTTGAGAGCCTGGCGCAGCACGACGAGGCGCAGGGCCAGAAATCCCGACACCGTATCCCGCACGCCGGGGACTCGCAGGAGCCTCGGCGCCAACGCCCGACACCACCGGAAGCCACGAGTCACCGCGCCGGCCAATTGCTTCTGCTCGCCCACCACCAGGTCCGCTCCCGACTCCAGGCGCTTCACCATCTCTTCCATGGCGTCGGGGCTGTGGACGAAATCGGCGTGGAGCGTGATGGCGCAGTCGCGCTTGGGGCGATCGGTGCGCTGCAGGGCGGTCTTGAGGAGCGCCTCGAGACTCTTCGCGTAACCCTGGCGCTGGCTGTTGGTGATCACGGTCATCGGCAACACGCGCGCGTACCGGGCGAGCACCTCCGCGGTGTCGTCCGTCGAGGCATCGTCGCAGACCAGGAGCTGGTATTCCCGCGAAAAACCGGTGAACACCTGTCGGACCTTCCACAGGACCAGCCCGGCAGTGCGGGCCTCGTTGTGCACGGGAACGCAGACGTAAATCATGGTGAGGGAATCTAGGCTAGGACCCGGTACTGAGCTAAGATGGCCTCTGCCATCGCTTTAGCCGTGAACCGTTCGGGCAAGGAGGTGCGCGGCGCCTGCTCCAGGGCGAGCAGCGTCTTCGCCGCGAGGGCGTCGGCGTCGCCGACCGGGGCGAGCCACTCGGGGGCGACGACTTCGGGGAGACCGCCGGCGGCCGTCGCCACCACCGGTTTTTCCAGGGCGAGCGCGTGCAGCACGACGCTCCCCATCCCTTCTTCCTTGGATGACATCACGAACACATTCGACTCCTTGATCAGCGCGTCCACCGGTTCGACATACCCCACCAGGTGAACGATGTCCCCCACGCCCAGGTTCGCGATCTCGCGCTGCAGATCAGCCCGCAGCGGTCCTTCTCCCGCGATCACCCAATGCAGCTGCGGTGCGCGAGCACGCGCAGCGGCGGCGGCGCGAATGAACGTTCGCTGGTCCTTGTGGCCGACGAGCGCTGCGACGTTGACGGCCAACGGTACCGCGGCTGGCAGTCCAAGACGCTGTCGAATGTGTGCAGATGTGAGGGCGTTGACACCGATTTCGTGGGGGTCAATGCCGTCTGGGATCACCACTATGTCGTGCCCGTTCACACCATCCTGGACTAAGACTCGTTTGACCCCCTCCGAAACCGCGATGATCCGCTCGGCTCGGTGCCACCCACTCTTGGGCTTTACGTGGAAGTCCACGCGGCGATGTGCGAACAAGATGAAGGGTTCTGCTGTCAGGGTCGGTCTGAAGCGGCGTACCCACAACGCGAGGGCGAGACTGTGGCTGTCATGCACGTGCACGATATCGGGCTCGGCATCCCGCGCGACACGGTTGAGCGCGAAGAACGCCCTAGGCGACAAGCCGATGCCCCAGCGCGTTTCGATGACGTGCACCCCAGCGGCCCGAGCGCGCTCGGCGAGTGGAGACGCGACGGATGTGAGTAGGTGGTTGTCGACATCATCGTGCTTCGCGAGTTCCTGACAGAGGAGCCGGACCTGATTCTGCCCCCCACGCCACTCCCGTCCGGAGTCGACTTGCAAGACTCGCACGGCCGTCAGCCGACGCGGCGGACGCCCCCGAGCACGGTCCGCAGCTCGGCGAGCGTGAAGGGCTTGTGGAGAAAGGGGCGGCCGAGGGACTCGAGGAAGGACAACGTGTCGCCACGAACGGTGTCGCCCGTCGCGAAAATCACCCGGTCGGCCACCGCCGGATGTTGTTCCGCGAGCTTCTCGTACATCTCGCGGCCACCCAGGCGGGGCATCCGGAGATCGCACACGATGACGTCGAACGGCTGGGCGACGGCGCGGTCTACGGCATCGCTGCCATCGGACGCGACCTCCACGGAATGCCCCCACGCTTCGAGGGTCGCCCGCATGTAATGGAGGATGTGCGGCTCGTCGTCCACCACGAGCACCCGCAACTGCTCGCCGATGGCACCCGGCACCGGCTCGGCGCCACTGGCGCGAGCGAGCCCCGAACCGGGAAGCTCGACGGTGAAGGTGGCACCCTGGTTCGGCGCCGAGTCGAGCGTGATGCGCCCGCCATGCTCCTTCACGATACCCTGCGAGATCGAGAGCCCCAGTCCGGTGCCCTGGCCTTCGGGCTTGGTGGTGAAGAAGGGCTCGAATACCCGCTGAGTCAGATCTTCCGCGATACCGGGGCCGTCGTCGGCGATCGAGACCGAGCAGCCGTCGAGCCACCGGCGGGCGGTGATCCAGATGTGTCCCACGCCCGGCCTTTTGGTACTCGCGACGGCCTGCGCGGCATTCACGATCAGGTTGACGAATACCTGCTTGATCTGATTCGCGTTGACGCCGATGGCGGGAATGCCCGGCTCGATCTCGAGCGAGGCTTCGACCTTGAGCGCCATCAGCTGGTTGCGGAGCAGCGCGAGCGTCGATTCCAGGAGGGGGCGAATCGATTGCGATTGACGCTCGCCTTCCTGTTTCCGCGCGAACGAGAGCAGGTTGTGGACGATGGTCGCGGCCCGCTCCGCTTCCTGGCGGATGACCTGTAAGGGTTCGGCCAATGCCGGGGGAATCTCGCCCGCTTCGGCGAGGAAGTCCGAGAACCCCACCACGGACGCGAGCGGATTGTTGAGATCGTGCGCGACACCGGCGATGAGCTGCCCCATCGCGGACATCTTCTCCGACTGAATCAGCTGGTCCTGCAGGTGGTGGCGGTCCGTCGTGTCTTCGAACAGGAGGACCGCGGTGCCGATGTCCGCCCCGGCCATCCGCGTGGTGCTCACCGCGAAGACGCGGTCTCCGCTTCTGATCTCGATCGCGGCCGCGCCGGGGGTCTCGAGCACCCGGGCCACGACATCGGCCCAGGCCGGTGGGACGAGGGAAAGCCAGGCGCGTCCGGGAAGGGCGGTCACCGGGACCTGGATGAGATCGGCGAAAACACGATTGGCCCGGCGCACGATCCCCTGGCCGTCCACGATGCAGATCGCCTGGGAGATCGAGTCCGCGGTGAGCTCCCATTCGCGCTTGCCCACGGAGAGCAATTCGACGAGCCGCGCATTCGCGAGCGCGATCGCCGCTTTGGCGCAAACCACCTTCACATACGCGAGCTCGGCCTCCCCGAAGGCCATCGGCTTGTCGGCACCGATGGAGACCGCGCCGATGGCCCGTCCTACGGCAAGGAGAGGCGCGCCGATCCACGACGCTGGGGGCTCCGTCACCCCCGGCGATCCGGCGCGTGCGGCCTCGGCTCCGACGCTCTTCGGAATGACGAGTGGTCCCTTCCGCAGGGCGAGCTGGAGCAGAGGATCGTCGGTCTTCGTGGGCGTGGGCGACTGGTCATGCACGATCGTGAGATGATTCGATTCGAGGTCGAGGAGTACGACGGCGAGCCGGCTGGGGTGGAGCGGCTCGTCGAACGCACGCGCCATCACGTCCACGACGGTGCTCGGACGAAATGCGCTCGACAATTCGGAGGAGATGGCGGTCAGCCGGTCCAGAATGGAGACGGCAGCTTCGGGGACTCCCCGCTTCACCCGACCGCCTTACGCCCTCGGGCGGCTTCGGCGAACATCTGGAAGAGCGAGGGATCCGTCATGTCCTCCGGGTGCCACTGGACACCGATCAGCCACTGCCCATCGGGCTGGCGGAGTTCGACCCCTTCGACCACGCCATCGCCCGCGCGGGCGACGACCGTCAGGGGCGGAGCAATGTCCCGCAGAGCCTGGTGATGACGGCTGTTCGCGCGGATGTGTTGCGCCTTGACCGTCCGGAAGAGCAGGGAGAGCGGATCTACCGTGACGTCATGTTCTCCGGACTCGTGACCGATCGGGCCGGGGCACTCGGAAGGCAGGTCCTGATACAGCGTCCCTCCCAGCGCCACGTTGAGGATCTGCACGCCGCGGCAGATGGCGAGCACGGGAAGTCGCATCGCGAGCGCCGCGCGGGCGAGTGTCGCCTCCACCTCATCCCGCACCGGGTCGGTGCGGCCGAGCCCGGGATGGGGACGGGCGCCATACCGCGCGGGATCGACGTCCTCTCCACCCGACAGCACGAGCCCGGACACGGCTTGCAGAGCCAGGCCCGCATTCGGAGGCGTCAGGGATGTAGGGAGGACCAGTGGAACGAGTCCGGCACATTCCAGGGCGGTCACGTACGGCGTGTTGAGGTGAACTTCCTCGCCCTTGGGCGTGGTGCGATGCGCGGTGACGGCGACAACGGTCATCGCGCGGTGCGCGTCGAATCCCCGAGCAGCGGACACTTGGGGTTCGACACCCCGTTCCAGTCCACGCGGACGCCGTATAGAGGAACGGTGTTCGAGCCACCCGGACCGGAGACGGTCCCGAGCAGCACGGCTTTGGGATCCTGGGAGTCGTAGATCATCACGCCTTCCACGCGCCCGGAAGTGTCGTCGACCACAAGCAATGCGTACCCGGCCCCTGGAGCGGGGAAACTGCCGCCCTGGTATCCAAGCGTGAGCTGGTTGGCCCGGTCGTAGACGACGAGGGCAGTTCCTTGCGTCGACTGCCCGCCGACGCGCGCCGGCAAGCTGGTCGGAAGGCCTCGGGGAACCTGCGTGAGGATCATCCGGGGATCCGCCAGTTGCTGATAGATCACGGTTGGACCCGCGATCAACGCCAAGCCGCAAACAGGGGATCCACTCCGGCCGGTTGTGCAGGCCGCCAAGAGACCAAGGGATGCGACAACCGGTACGCTACGCATGCCAGGAAAGGTACTAGTAGACATACGTCACCGTCATGGTGACCGTCGCGACCGGCTCGAGCGTTCTCGGTGCCAGCGTATAGATGTAGTTGAGCGCATTGGTCGCCAGGAGCCTCACGTCGAACTGCCCGAAGCGCCACCCGGCCCTCAGGTCGAGGGTCTTGGCGGCCACCCGCGTGTCCGTCTCGTACAGCTCCACCCGCTCGAACCGGCTGGAGTACCGGAAGTCCGCGCCCACTGACGCGGGGCCTACGGCGTAGTCGGCCGACAGGGTGACGAGATGCCGGGGACGGAATGCCAGCGGCTGTCCCGGAGTCGAATCGGTCGCCAGCTCCCAGGCGTCGAGGTACGTGTACGCCAGGCTCGTCGTCAAATGGGGTGTGAACGGGGATGCGGTAATGCTGACGTCGAGCCCTGCCAGACGGGCGCGCTGGACGTTCTGGAACTGGATCGAGTCTCCCACCAGCTCGGGCGAGATGTAATCGGTGGCCCTCGTGTAAAAGATCGCCGCGTTGGTCGAGAGCCAGGGCGTAATGACCGCGGCGTTGCCGATCTCTCCATTCCACGCCGTCTCCGGATGCAGGCTGGGATTCGGCACGACTTCGAACGGCGGCACGGGGGTGGTGACGAACTTCTCTCCCATGGACGCCGCGCGGAACCCGCGGCCCACCGACGCCCGCCAGATACCCAGCCCCGATGGCAGCACGGCGGCGACCCGCGGGCTGATGACGGCCGAGAGCCCACCGCCGTCGTCGGCGAGGAAGTCCGCCCGCGCGCCGGCGGTGAGGCGGAGCTTGCCCACCACGCGTTCGGCCTCTCCGTACGCGGCGAATTGTTCCTGCGTGTGATTCCCGAAGATGTCGCTCGTCACCTGGTTGTCGGTCAGCTCGCCACCCACGGTCACCGTCTGATCGGGGCTCGGCGTGGTCACGATCCGCCCTTCCGCCCCGAACCGGTCGGCGACGGCGAAATCGTCCCCCGCCTTCTGGAAGTCCGTGAAATGCGTGCGCAGCCAGGACGCGCGCCCCATCCAGGTCGTGTTTTCATCGGGCGTGCGTGTGACCGTGGCCGTGAGGTAGCCATGATCCGAGCGGGTGTGGTTCCCGGAGTCGGCGGTATCAACGAGGAAGGGCTGGTAGGAGAGCCCACGCATGTTCGCACACTGACTCGGGCCGCACCACGCCAGGGGAACCTGATATTGGTGCGTCGCCCAGGTGCCGGTGAACAGCACGTGCGTCACCGGGTCGGGAAGCCACTCGCCTCGCCCCGCGACCTGGAGGTAGTCGCTGGCATCCTGCTGGCGGTACCCGTCCGAATGCCGGCCGGCGACCGTCAGGGCGCCACGCACTTGATCGGTGCCGAAGGACCCTGTCAGCGAGCCGCCACCCTGCATGCCGGTGAAGTTCCGGAATTTCCACAGGGAATCCGGAGGATTGGCGAAACCGCCGCCGAAGAACCGCACTCGGCCGTGGATGCCTTCGGGAATATCCCGCGTGATGATGTTGACCACGCCGCCCAGGGCCGCCGAGCCGTACAGTGACGAGCCCGCTCCCTTCACAATCTCGATCCGCTCGGCGTCATCCACCGGGACCATGTCCCAGTCGATCCCGGCGCGGTCGGCCTCGTTCATCGGAACGCCGTCCACCAGGAGCAGCACGCGGGCGCCCAGTCCCTGTTCGAATCCGGAAGACCCGCGGATGTTGACCTGGCCGTTGACGAACTGGACGCCCGGCACGCGGTTGACCGCCTCATCCACGGTGTTCACGGCGCGGCGCGCGATCTCGGTGTCGGACAGGACGTCGACCGACGCCGCCACATTCTCGAGGGATTCGGGGCGCTTGCCCGCGGTCACGACGAGGCCGGGGAGGTAAAAGACGCCGCTCTTGAGCGTCACGTTCCAGCTCACCGAATCGCCCGCGGGGACCGTGACGTCCGTCGAGTCGAGCCGGAACGCGAACGCGGCGACCCGGAGATGCGCGGGGCCCGCCGGCACGTCCTTCAGGCGAAAGCGTCCGTCTTCGCCGGTCAGCGTAAAGGCGGCTCCGACCGCTTCGACCTTCGCGCCGACCACCGGTGCGCCCACCGTGTCCCGAACCGTGCCCACGATCGTCCCCGTTTGCTGGGCGGCGGCGGGTGTGGCGATGAGGAGGGCGGCTGCGAGTACGAGCCGGGGCGTCATGGCGGGAAGAAGTACGAGACGCTGTGCATGTTGTTGAAGTCGACGACGAAGTCGACGCCGGGGGTGCCCGCCGAATGGACGGTGACGACACCCGGCTTGGTGGTATCGGCAGGGTCACGGAAGTAACCGGCCGCGAAGAGATGGGTGGCCTCGTTGACGGTATCGCCGATGACGAGCCCCGCCTTGGCCCACACGGCAAGGACCCAGTGGTATTGATTGTTCGGAAGGGCGAGCGAGTAGAGGGTGGAATCTCCGGGAGATGCCACCGTCAGCGGTTCCGGCGGGAAGGGCAGGAAGTTGATGAGGTCCGCCCGACTTTGCGGGAACGCCCCGAACGCCACGATGTAGAGCGCAAGGGTGCTATCGGGGAGGGTACCCTGAAACGTGACGTGCCCGCACACCCCCACCAAGTGCGGGTCACAGATCGTCATCGGCTGAAGGCCGTCGTTGCACCCCAGCACGAGAGCGAGAACCAACAATCGGAGGCGCCGCATCTCCAAGCAATCTGGCCACTTCCGGCGTTCAGTCAACTTGACCGGGCCTCTCACGACCCGCACCTTTCGGCCATGCCCCTCTACGAATACCGCTGCACCGCGTGCGACGAGGTGTTTACGGAGCAGCATACCATCTCGGAGCATGGCAAGCGGCGGCCCGCGTGCCCCTCGTGTGGCTCGCGCGCGGTCGAGCCCGTGCTCTCGACGTTCTTCGCCAAAACCATCCGCAAGAGCTGACGGCACGGTGTTCGAGCGCTTGCGCGACGCTCTGAAAGCCGCCCTCGACGCCGCCACCCCGCCCGCCGATCTGCGCCAGCTGGCCGGACAGATGCGGGAGGCGGTGGTGGACGCCAAGGTTGCGGTCCGCGAAGTGCGCGAGGCCCTGAAGCGGACCGAGATCGAGCTGACCGCCGAGCGGCAGAAGCTGGCTGATGCGGAACGGCGGGGACGGTTGGCGGGGGAGATCCAGGACGCCGAGACCGTCGAGGTGGCGGGCCGGTTCGCAGCCAAGCATCGCGAGCGGGTCGCCATGCTCGAAAAGAAGCTCGCGGCTCAGCAGGAGGAGCACTCGCTGGCGGACAAAGAGCTCAACGAAATGCAGACCCAGCTCTCGGCCGCCGATCAGTCTCGCGTGGGGGCGGAGCGCAGCACCGAAGACGCGTGGCGGGAGATCCAGCGCGCGGGCGGTTCCCGCCCCGGCGTGGACCCGGAAGACGACCTCCTCAAGTCGCAGCTCGAGCGGGCACAGCGGGAAGCGGCCGCCGACCGCCAGCTCGACGAACTCAAGAAGAAACTGCGAAAGGACTGAGCCGATGCTCCTGCTCGTGCTGGCCCTGCAGAATCCGGTTCCCCTTCCGACCACGGCTCCCGCCGACTTCACCAAGCGCGCTCACACCTACAGCATCGTCGCCTACGACTCGGCTACGGGTGACCTCGGGATCGCGGTCGAGTCCAAGTTCCCGAATGTCGGCGGCATCGTGCCGTGGGCGCGCGCGGGGGTCGGCGCGGTGGCCAGCCAGTCGCTCGGGAATACCCATTTCGGCAATGAGGGACTGGATCTGATCGCGCAGGGGGCCACGGCGCCCGAGGCGATGCGGATCGTGATGCGCTCCGACCCGCGGCCCTCGCAGCGTCAGGTCGGGATGGTGGACGCGATGGGGAACGCGGCGAGCTGGACCGGCGACTCCTGCTTCGACTGGGCGGGTGGCCGGACGCTCGGTGCCAATGGCGTGATCGTGCTGGGCGGAAAGGGGCAAATGATCGTCGGCCATGGGTTCACGGCGCAGGCGAACATCATGGTCTCGGACCAGACGGTGAAGAACCTGGCCGACGCCTTCATGGCGGCGAAGGGATCGCTGGCGGACCGGCTCATGGCGGCGCTGCACGCGGGGCAAGCCGGAGGTGGAGACAAGCGGGGGATGGAATCGGCCGCGCTACTCGTAGTCCGCAAGAATGCCGGTTACCTGGGCAACAACGACCGCTACATCGATATCCGTGTCTACGACGATACCAATCCCATCCGTGAGCTCGACCGCCTCTACCGGTTGCACCAGCTCTACTTCTTCACGTCGAAGCCGGAAGATCTGATGCCCATCACCCCCGACATCGTGAAGCAGCTGGAGCCGATTCTGCTCCGGGAGCCGCTGAATCAGAAGGAGAAGTGGCTGGCGGCGCCGCAGGGCACCGCGAATCAGACCTTCCTCGAAGCGCTCGCGAACTTCATGTACTGGGAGAACTACGACGTGCGAGTCCGCATGGACGGCAAGATCGACCGCATCGTGCTCGAGGATATTCTCGCGCGGAGAAAGAAATGAGCGCGCCCGCGGCGACGGGCCGGGATGCCTCGTGGTTCGGGCATCCGCGCGGGCTCTCCACGCTCTTCTTCCTCGAGATGTGGGAGCGCTTCTCGTATTACGGCATGCGCGCGTTTCTCATCCTCTATATGACGAAGGCGCTGGCATTCCCTGACGCCCGTGCCGGCGACGTCTACGGCAACTACACCTTCAGTGCCTGGGGGGCGGCGATCCTCGGGGGCATCATCGCCGATCGGTGGCTGGGGCAGTACCGCAGCGTGCTCATCGGTGGGATCATCATTGCCCTCGGTCATTTCACACTCGCATTTCACCCGCTGCCGTTCTTCTATGCCGGGCTCTCGTTCATCGTGATCGGGACGGGCCTCCTCAAGCCCAACGTGAGCGGCATTGTCGGCGCGCTCTACGAGACGGCCGACGAACGGCGGGATGCCGGGTTCTCGATTTTCTACATGGGCATCAACTCCGGCGCGTTCCTCGGTCCGATCATCGCCGGTTGGTTCGCGCAGAAGGTGGATTGGCATATCGGATTCCTGTGCGCCGGTGTGGGGATGACGCTCGGACTCATTCAGTTCGTGCTGAACCGGAACCGGCTCCGCCCCGCCATCGAGCGGCTCGCGCGGCGTCCCAAGCCTGTGTCCACGGCCGCTGCCACCCCGACCGGGGAGAAGACGTGGGGCGGACTGACCGCGGTCGAGTGGAAGCGGATCGGCGCGATGGCGTTTTTCTTCGTGGGCGCCGCGGTCTTCTGGGGAGCCTATGAACAGGCGGGGTCGTCTCTGAACCTGTTCGGAGACCGGTACACGACGCTCACGATCCTCGGGTATCAGTTCCCCTCGAGCTGGTACGTGTCGGTGCAGGCCATTTTCGTCATCCTGCTCGCGCCGGGCTTCGCGTGGCTCTGGATCAAGCTTGGAAAGTATGAGCCCTCGACCCCGACCAAGTTCGCGTTCGGGCTCTTCTTCGTCGGCCTCTCGTTCCTGTTCCTGCTTCCGGCCGCCTATGCCATTCAGGCCAGCCCGGGCCTGCGGGTGTCACCGTTCTGGCTCATCGGCTGCTACTTCATCCAGGAGCTGGCCGAGCTCAGCATCTCGCCGGTGGGGCTCTCGGTGTTCACCAAGCTCTCGCCCGTGAAGATCGTCGGCATGATGCTCGGCGTCTGGTTCCTGGCGGATGCGATCGGCAACAAAGCCGCCGGCTACGCCGCGGGATTCATCTCCAACGCGCCGATGCAGGAGCTCTTCCTGACGGTCGCCGGGGTTTGCATCGGGGCGTCCATCATCGCGTTCATCCTGGTGCCCCCCGTGAAGAAGCTGATGGGCGGCGTGCGGTGATTGGGGTTGGGGGCGGAGTTTCCCAATCCCGCCATCCCCGGGCTTTCGCCCGGGGTCAGGTACAACAACTGCGATGGCACTGGATGCTGGTCCTGGTGTCGGTCCTCGCTGTGCCGGTCGCGGCCCAAACCAAGGTCGTCCTGCTGGGCACGGGGTTCCCCAGGCCTGACCCCAACGCCTGGGGTCCAGCGACCGCTGTAGTTGTCGGTGATCGGACCTTTCTGGTTGATGCCGGCGTCGGCGTCGAGCGCCGGATGGCGGCGGCGCATCTGCCCATCAACGGCCCCACCGCCCTCTTCATCACCCATCTCCACTCCGACCACACCCTCGGTCTCGCGGACCTGATTCTCACGAGCTGGGTGATGCAGCGGCCGGGCCCGCTCCCGGCCTTCGGTCCGCCCGGGCTTCAGCCGATGGTCGACCACCTCATGGCGGCGTATGCCGTCGATCTGAAGGTCAGGACCGAGGGCCTGGAGCACGAGACGCTGGATAAGTCGCGAGTGGACGTCCGTGAGATTCAGCCAGGCGTGGTCTACGATTCCGCGGGCGTGAAGGTCACGGCCTTCCGGGTGGACCATGGTCCGCTGGCGGCGTACGGGTACCGGTTCGACACCCCGGGACGGGTAGTCGTGATCTCCGGTGACACGCGTCCCAGTGAAGAGCTGGTGAAAGCCTCCAAGGGCGCCGACGTCCTGGTCCACGAGGTGTATTCGGGTTCGCATTTGAAGGTCGAGAACCGGCCCGGGGGCGACGACTGGCCGACCTACATGAAATCTCTCCATACGTCGGACGTCGAGCTGGGCGCGATCGCCGAGCGCATCCATCCCAAGTTGCTGGTGCTGACGCACATCATTCGGATGGGGGCGACGGACGAGGAGATGCTCGCGGCGGTGAGGCAGGGCTTCAAGGGTGAGGTCGTGATGGGGAGGGACCTGGGGGAATACTGACCGCACAGCAGGGCATCGTCTCTCCATAAACCCGGACTTGCGTCCGGGGTCATGAAAAACGCAACAACCATTTGCGGTGATCTCAAGCTCAGTCGAGGTGGGGGTAGCGCAGTTCATAACCCGGGCGCAAGCCCGGGGAACTTGACGGGCTGGGTTACATCGGCTGGTCCGCGTAGTGACACGCAGCCCACTGACCCTGAGTGACCTCCCGCAACATCGGAATCTCGGAACCACAGAACGCATCCTTCAGCGGATGCGGGCAACGGGGATGGAACCGGCACCCGGACGGCGGGTTCGTCGGCGACGGCACGTCGCCGGACAGGACGATCCGGTCGCGCGGAGCCTTGGGGTCGGGTACCGGGACCGCGGAGAGCAGGGCACGGGTGTAGGGGTGCCTAGGGGCGGAGTACAGCTGGTCGACCGGCCCCCGTTCGACAATTTGTCCGGCGTACATCACTGCCACGTCGTCGGCGACGTGGCGGACCACCGCCAGGTCGTGCGCGATGAAGAGGTAGGTGAGGCCGTGGGCTCGCTGGAGCTCGCGGAGCAGGTTGAGTACCTGTGCCTGCACCGACACGTCGAGGGCGGTCACGGGCTCGTCGCAGATCAGGAAGTCGGGGCGGACGGCGAGTGCGCGGGCGATGCCCACTCGCTGCCGCTGGCCACCCGACAGCTCGTGGGGATACCGCGGCGCGAATGACGGATCGAGTCCCACCTCGCCGAGCAATCCGGCCACCCGAGCAGGACGCTCCGCCCGCTTCGCGAGACCGTGGATGATCAGGGGCTCCGCGATCGCGTCACCCACGGTCATCCGCGGATTCAGTGACCCCGACGGATCCTGGAATACCACCTGCATTCTCCGCCGCAAAGCCCGCAACGGACCGCTCTTCAGCCCGAACACGTCGATCCCGTCAAACGTGAAGCGTCCTTCGCTGGGCTCGACCAGCCGCAGGAGCGTGCGGCCAACCGTGGTCTTTCCGGAACCGGTCTCCCCGACCAGCGCGAGCGTCTTCCCGGCGGGAATCGAGAACGAGACGCCATCCACGGCGCGCACCGGCGCCGACGACTTGAGGCCGAGCCACCCACCACTGCCGCGGTAGTGCTTGACCAGTCCGTCGACTTCGACGAGCGCCGTCATGGGGCCTTCCGGCGGTTCGGCTCTTCGACCAACCAGCAGCGAGCGGATTGCCCCGGCCGCGGTCCTTCGAGCAGCGGCGGCTCCTCGGTGCGGCACCGGTCCCAGGCATGCGGGCAGCGCGGATGGAACCGGCATCCCGCGGGCCAGCTGGTGGCCGGCGGCACCGTGCCGGGGATGCCGGTGAGCTCTCCCCGTCCACCATCGAGGCGCGGCACCGACGCGAGCAGTCCCGCCGTGTAGGGGTGCAGGGGGCCGGCGAACAGGTCGGCGGTACCGGCCGTCTCCACGACCTGTCCGGCGTACATCACGACCACGCGATCGGCGGCCCCGGCCACGATGCCCAGATCGTGCGTGATCAGCATGACGGCCATCCCCATCTCCGCCTGCTTCTTCTCGAGCAGCTCGAGGATCTGCGCCTGCACGGTCACGTCGAGCGCTGTGGTCGGCTCATCGGCGATGAGGACCTTGGGGTGGCACATGAGGGCCATCGCGATCATCACGCGTTGGCAGGTGCCCCCCGACAGCTGATGCGGGTACTCGTACGCGCGGCGGTCCGCGTCGGGAACGCCGACCTGGTTCAGCATGTCCACCGCCCGAATCCATGCCTCGGGCTTCGAGACCTTGAGATGCACGCGGGCGACCTCGGCGATCTGTTCGCCCACGGTGAACACGGGGTTGAGTGAGCTCATCGGTTCCTGAAACACCATCGCGATCCGATTCCCCCGCACCGCGCGCAGCTCGCCGGGCGAGAGGGTGAGCAGATTGCGGCCTTCGAACTCGATGAGGCTCCCGGGCATGATGTGCCCGGGTGGCTCAGGGACGAGGCGGAGGACCGAGAGGCTGGTCACCGTCTTCCCCGACCCCGACTCGCCCACGATGCCGAGGGTTTCGCCCGGGTAGAGGTCGAGGGACACGCCATCCACCGCGCGGGCGGAGCCGTCACCCGTGACGAAGTAGGTCTTGAGATCCCGGATGGACAGCAGGGGGCCGTCGGGGTTGCTCAAGCGTGCTCCGGACGTGGATCGAAAGCGTCGCGCAGTGCGTCCCCCACGGCATTCCAGGACATGACGACGAGGGCGATGGTCAGGCCCGGAAAGAAGCTCGTCCATGGCGCCAGCGCCAGTTGGGCCTGCCCGTCCGCCACCATCGTTCCCCACGACGGCGTGGGGGGTTGTACGCCGAAGCCGAGGAACGAAAGGCCCGCCTCGAGGAGCATGACGTTGCCGACCGAGAGCACGGCGGACACGATGATCGGCGCGAGGGCGGACGGGAGCAGGTGACGGATCAGGACCCGCGTCGGAGACGCGCCGATGGCGCGCGCGGCGTCGACGAAGGGACGGCCCCGAAGGGAAAGGGTTTCCGCCCGCACCAGGCGGCTGGTCGTGAACCATCCGGTCAACCCGAGGAGCAGGACGAGAATGGACAGGGGGATCCGGTTCCAGTACGCCACCGCGAACAGCAGCATGAAGATCCGCGGAACGGCGAGGCCAACGTCCACCAGGCGCATCAGGAGCGAGTCGATCCACCCGCGTGCGTATCCGGCCACCGCGCCGATCGTGACCCCGACGGTCATGGCGACCAGCGTCGCCAGGAGTCCCACCCCAAGCGATACCCGGCCCCCGTACACGAGCCGGCTCCAGATATCCGAGCTGTACGCGTCGGTGCCGAGCGGGTGGGCCCACGACGGAGGCGTGTTCTGCAGGGTGACGATGCCGGGTTGAGCGGCGGGGTCGTAGGGTGCCACCAGGGGCGCCAGGAGGGCGGCCACCGTGAAGAAGAGCAGGATGCGGACCCCCCAGACGGCCGGCCGGTGCGCGAAGAAACGCCGGCCGCTCCCGGAGCGTCGCGCGCGCAATCGAAGGAGCTCGACGACACCCATCGCGAGGATGAGCGCGCCGACCAGCGCGATCGTGGGCCGCGTCGTCACGTCGCGCGCTCGCGAATTCTCGGGTCCGCCGCGGCGTAGAGGACGTCGGCCACGAGTGATCCGGTGACCACCATGGCGCTTGCGACCATCGCGATGCCGCTCACCAGCGCGTGATCTCGGGCGAGCACGGCATCGGTGGCCATCCGGCCCATCCCCGGCCACGAGAAGACGCTTTCGATCAGCACCGAGCCGGTGAGCAGGAAGGGCAGGGACAGACCGGCGAGCGTGATCAGCGGCAGCAGGGAATTTCGAAGCGCGTGGACGAGGATCACGCGCCGTTCTCTCACGCCTTTCGCCCGTGCGGTCCGCACGAACTCGCGTCCGAGCGTCTCGAGGAGCGCGGCGCGCTGATACCGCGCCGTGCCCGCTGCGCCCACCAGACCGAGTGTGAGCGCGGGAAGCGCTAGGTGGTGGAGGCGGTCCCCCAACTGGCCAAAGAATGGCAGGTTCTCGTACAGGCCTGGCGTGTTGGTGAATCCTCCAGGAAACCAGTGCAGCCAGTCGGCGAACACGAACACCAGAACCAGGCCCAGCCAGAACGCCGGCACCGAATAGATGAAGAGCGTGAGGTTCGAAAGGATGACGTCAGTGGCGCGCCGGGCACGCGCTGCCAGCACCACGCCGAGGATGAGCCCGAGACCCAGATCGAGTGATAGGGCGGTGCCGGCGAGGAGGAGTGTATCCGGGATGGTGGTCGCCAGGGCCGCCCGCACCGTCTGCCCGCGGCTGAAGGCGTATCCGAGATTCCCGTGCGCCAGGTTCTTGAGGTACCGGACGTACTGGACGCGAATGGGCTGGTCGAGCCCGAATTGCCGGTTGAGGCGCGCCACGACCGCGGTGTCGAGTGGCCGGTCCGGCGGGGGCAGGAACGGAGACCCCGGTGCCAGGTGAATCGCGACGAAAGTGATGGAGACGACGGCGAAGACGATGGCGGCCGCGGCGGCGATGCGCCGGATCAGCCATACGCCACCCACGCCAGAGTCCCTAGCGATCTCGGTCGATCAGACGGTCGGCGGGAATCCGCCAGGTCCACGCGAGGGCCCAGTACGAATCGGGCCGGAGCCTCACGTCGGCGATCCGGGAGGCAACCGCCGCGACGTTGTCGGGGGCCGCGAGCCAGATGCCGGGGGCATCGGCATTGATGATGTTCAGGGCGGCGCGCCAGTAGAGCTTCGATTGTTTCGCCGAGGCAACCGACGTCGCCTGTGTCACCAGGCGGTCGAAGTCGTCGTTCACCCAGTGGCTGTAGTGGTCGGGCGCTCCCCGGGTCCAATGCTGAACGATCCCCGACGCGGGTGTCGGATCCGAGTTGAACCCCTGCAGCACCGCGTCGAACTTGCCGGACGACAGCCGGTCCTGGATCAGATTCTGATCGAGCGGCTGAATCTGCATGTCCACGCCCACCGACTTCCACTGCGCCTGCATCAACCGGGCATATGCCTGGCGGGCACCGCTGGTGGACGTGAAGATGACCTCGAAGGAAAGGCGGACGCTGTCCTTGGAGCGGAACCCGTCGGCCGAGAGCCGCCACCCCCGCGACGCCAGCAACCGGGCGGCGCCGGCGCTGTCGAAGGGGAGGGTGCGCACCGAGT
The DNA here is from genome assembly GCA_035553475.1 of Gemmatimonadales bacterium. GTDB lineage: Bacteria > Gemmatimonadota > Gemmatimonadetes > Gemmatimonadales > GWC2-71-9 > 40CM-2-70-7. The sequence goes on along the minus strand of DATNDQ010000051.1, from coordinate 3,843 downwards.
CCCAGATCGGCCACCACTGCGGGATCGGGCCCGGGGGAACCTTGGAATACGACCCGAAGACGTTGGTCGACATGGCCTGACGGTCCAACGCCATCGTCAGGGCCCGCCGGACTTCCCGGTCCCCGAACACGGGATGCGGCTCGGAGCTGTCCCCGTTGGCCCGCGTGTTGAGCTCGAGATACATGTAATTCGAGCCGGGATATGGCACCAGTGACATCCCGGGTGTCTTCCGCGCCAGGTCGATGTTCGCGGGCGAGCCCAGGAAGTCGATCGCATCGGCCTGGCCGGTGGCGATGTCGTTCACCGCGACCGTCGAACCGGTCACGAACTTCCAGACGAGGCGCCGGAGGTGGGGCCGCCCCTGGAAGAAGGTGGAGTCGGCGACGAGCTCGAGCGTTTGTCCCGGGACCATGCTCACGAAGCGATAGGGCCCATCCCCGATGGGATGCATGCCGTACGCGGCCGTGAGCCAGTCGGTACGGGGAACCTGGGCCAGCAAATGCTGCGGGATGACCCACATCTGATAAACGGCGTCATAGAACGCCGTCGGGTACTGTTCCTTGAACCGGAAGACCGCCGTCACTGAATCGCGCACCGTCACCGAGGCGATCTTCGTAAGGGAGTTGCGGGCCGCCGAGTTCACGACCGGATCGCGGTAGGCATCGAATGAGAACGCGACGTCGTTGGCCGTCACCGGAACGCCGTCATGCCAGCGCGCGCGGGGGTCGAGATGGAAAACCAGCGTCTTGGGGTCGTCCCATTCCCAGCGCGTGGCGAGGCGCGGAACCCATCCGGAATCACCGATGGTATTGGTCGTCATCCCGGGGTCGGCGAGCCGGAGGAACAACTGCTCGTCGATGTCCCTCGCGCCGGTGTTGTCGATCACCGGGGGGAGCAGGGTCTTGGGATTGTTCGCCGTGACGAACACGACCGTACCGCAGTAGTCGCCCTTGCACGAGCCCGAGGAGGAGCAGCCGAGAGCCAGGGGCAGAGCACCGATCGCCAGCAGAGAGACGCGGAAGTTCATACGCCGCCTAACATTCAATGTCCCGTCTATCGGCGCCAGGTCCAATCGGGCTCGGCAAAACGCCCGGGTGACACCGACAGGGTGGGCGCCGGAACCGGTGGGGGGGCCCAGGACGAAACGATGGCGTCAGCCACTTCGTCGAATGACACTGCGCGTTTCGCGAGGTTCGACAGCGTCGTCTCACCACCGGCGGGGACCGCCCCCCGGGTCACCGATCGCACCAGTTCCTGAGATCCGTCGAGCAGGATCGAGCCGTGCTGGAGAAACGCGGCGCCGCTCGAGACTTGAGCGGACCCCACGACCTTCCTCTTGTCGGCCACGACTTCACCGCCCACGGCCGACGCAAAGCAGGCGCCGGCACCAATCGATTCGGGACGAGCCGCGGGTGCGACGGTCGCAACCACACCCAAAGAGCCCAACGCCATGGCGATCCGTTCGTGAATGATCCGGTACGCCTGGGTCAGCGTGCCGAAGGCGGCAATGGGCGCGGCGACGGCGTAGGTCAGCTCGCGGTCGTGCCACACGGCGCGGCCGCCCGTGGGGCGGCGCACGACCGGAATCCCGCGGCGCTCGATCTCCGCGCGGTCGTATCGGGTGAGGGCCGGTTCGTTACGTCCGAAGGAAAGGCAGGCAGGGGTCCAACGGTACAGCCGTAGGAAGGCGCTCCCCGATGGGCTCACCGCCTCGAGGAGCGCCTGATCCAAGGCCATGTTCTCCGGACCAGTGCGCCCTTCGTTTTCACGCAGCAGCTCCCATTTCACCACTAACCGCCTAACCGTCTAACCGACTGTGGCGTACGCCTCCACCGGCGGACAGGTGCAAATCAGGTTCCGGTCTCCGTACGCGCCGTCGATCCGGCTGACGGTGGGCCACACCTTGTGGGCGCGCGTGGCGGGCGACGGGAAGGCCGCGCGCTCCCGCGAGTAGGGATGCTTCCACTCGTCCGCGAGCAAATCGGCCAGCGGGTGAGGCGAATTGGCCAGGAGATTGTCCTCGCGGTCCGCTTCGCCGCGCTCGATTTCCCGGATCTCGTTCCGGATCGCGATCAAGGCGTCGCAGAACCGGTCCAGCTCCACCTTCGGCTCACTCTCCGTGGGCTCCACCATGAGCGTCCCCGCGACGGGGAAGGAGACGGTGGGCGGGTGGAATCCGTAGTCGATGATGCGCTTGGCGATGTCCTCGACTTCGACTCCCGCCGACGTCTTGAAGGGCCGCGTGTCGAGAATGCACTCGTGGGCGATGAGCCCGTTCTTCCCGGCGTACAGGAGCTCGTAGTGGCCCGCCAGGCGCTTGGCGATGTAGTTCGCGGACAGCATCGCGAGCTTGGTCGCCTCGGGGAGCTCTTCCTTCCCCATCATCGCGATGTACGCCCACGAAATCGGCAGGATGCTGGGGGAGCCCCAGGGCCCCGCGGAAATCGTCCCGCAGCTCTCCGTCACCCCAAGGGGCACCACCGGGTGGTCGGGGAGATGATTGGCGAGGTGCGCGGCCACCCCGATCGGTCCCATGCCGGGGCCGCCGCCGCCGTGCGGAATGCAGAACGTCTTGTGGAGATTCAGATGGCACACGTCGGCCCCGAAGTCGCCGGGCCGGCAGAGGCCCACCTGGGCATTCATGTTGGCGCCATCCATATAGACCTGGCCGCCCTGCGCGTGGACGATCTTGCAGATCTCGCGGATCGAGGACTCGAACACGCCATGCGTCGACGGATACGTCACCATCAGCGCCGCGAGCGTGTCCTTGTGCTCCTCGGCCTTCGCGGTGAGATCGGCGACGTCGATGTTGCCGTGCGCGTCCGTCTTCACCACCACCACGTTCATGCCGGCCAGCACGGCGCTCGCGGGGTTGGTCCCATGCGCCGACTGGGGAATGAGACACGTGGTGCGATGCGACTGGCCGCGGGCACGATGGTACGCACGGATCACCAGGAGACCGGCGAACTCGCCTTGCGATCCGGCGTTGGGTTGCAGTGAAACGCGCGCAAACCCGGTGATCTCCGCGAGCCACTCCTCGAGCTGCCGGAAGAGCTCGGTGTACCCCTGCGCCTGATCGCGCGGGGCGAAGGGATGGATCCTCCCGAACTCAGGCCAGGTCACCGGAATCATCTCGGTCGTGGCGTTCAGCTTCATCGTGCACGAGCCGAGCGGGATCATGGCCGAGGTGAGCGACAGGTCCCGGTCTTCGAGTTGTTTGAGATAGCGCAGCATCTCCGTCTCCGACCGGTGCCGGTGGAACACGGGGTGCGTGAGATACGGAGTGGTGCGGGCCAGTCCCTGCGGGATGGCGCTCTTCGCGGCCGCGATCAGATCTTCGAGCTTGAAGGGCAGCGGCTTGCCGAGGGCGAGCACCTGGGCCAGGTCCTCGACATCCTCGAGGCCCACGGTTTCGTCGAGCGCGACGCCGACACGGGTGGCGCCGAGGGGGCGGAGGTTGATCCGGCGGCGCTTGGCACCGGCGATCACCTCCTTGATCTTCGCCTCGTCGCCTTCGATCACGATCGTGTCGAAGAATGCGGCATGCCCGATCTTGTAGCCCAGGCGGCGGGCCCCTTCAGCCAGGATCGCCGTCAGACCGTGCACGCGCTCCGCGATCTTCTTGATGCCCTCCGGGCCATGATAGACGGCGTACATGCTCGCCGTGACGGCCAGGAGCACCTGCGCGGTGCAAACGTTGCTCGTCGCCTTCTCGCGGCGGATGTGCTGCTCGCGCGTCTGCAGCGCCATCCGGAGACCGGGACGGCCGGCGCGATCCTTCGAGACCCCGATGATGCGTCCGGGCAGATGGCGCTTGTACGCGTCCTTCGTCGCGAAGAACGC
>DATNDQ010000050.1:0-16646 GCA_035553475.1 Gemmatimonadales bacterium | reverse complement strand
AACTCGAGGGCGCCCCGGACCAGGAACTCCATGGCGAGGAGCGTTTTGCCGCACCCGGCGCTGCCGCACACCAGCGTGGTTCGGCCGCGGGGCAGGCCGCCCCGAGTTACCTCGTCGAGTCCCGGGATTCCAGTCGGGGTCTTTGGGAGGGAACCCTCGGCAGACCTACGCCTGGGCCCGGAGCGCTTCGTCGGGGCATCGGGGCGGGGGCGGTGCGCTACCGCCATGGTGGACTTCCTTCGAGGCGAGACTTCAATGACATGAGCTTAACGTCATTCACCAAATGTAGAAAGAACCCCACAACGCCATCCGTTGTGGGGCAGGAATTTCTGTGGTGGGTCCCGCGGCCTAGGCTCGTGCCTGGCCTCGGATGGCGTGGACCAGAACCAGCACCACGATGGCTCCCACCGCCGATACCAGAATGCTGTACAGGTTGATGCCCGTTGCGGCCGAATGGCCGAACTGGTTGAACAGCCAGCCACCGAGGACGGCGCCGACCACGCCCAGCACCAGGTCTCCGAGCACGCCTTCTCCCCGTCGGTTGACGACCTTGCTGCCGATGAAACCTCCGATGATTCCCACGACGATCCAAGCGAGTAGCGACATGCGGTGCCCCTTCCTAGAGCCGAATCATCTCACGATCAGAAGAACAAGAACGACGACGACGAGCACGAGCGCGATGGTGGACAGCGTGATCGTGTGATTGTCCGACGAGGGCATCACGTCACGTTTGAGTGCCGGCGCCGCGTGCCACTCACGGTTAAGGCGTGGGCCAGCCGTGGCAGCCCGGTCCGGCGGAGCGATCGTCGTCGCGGCCGGGTGGCGTGCGAATGCGGAGACCTGCTGAGCCCCCAACGGCGCGGCGGCCATGACACACAGGAGAGGGAGTACGAGAGGGAAACGGCCATTCCCAGTGCTTGCATGACGTTTCATATGGAACCTCTGAGAAGGGACACCGCACCAATGAGAGAAAGGTGGCGGGCGGCGGGGCCCGAGGACATCGCTCCGGAGGATGAGTTTCGGTGCAGTGCCGCTCCGCACCGGACTAGATCCTTGGATGTAGGGATCGACCCGGCCCGATCCGGCATGCTACTCGCCGAACATCAGGCCGGCGGTGATCGGCACGAACGTGAGGGACGAGCCGCTCGTCTGCACGCTCATGTACCGGGCTTCCAGAAAGGCGTGCGTCGTCCCCACCCCGAAGAGAAACCCGCCGCCCAGGCCGTACCCGAACTTCGACTCCGACGAGACGTGGAAGAGCCCGACGCCTCCGAGCAGGTAGGGCCGCACCGCGGACCCACGGGACCCCAGATGGAAAAGCAGATCGGCGGTGCCACCGGCTACGGTGGTCTTCCCGGACCCGAACGCGCTCTGGTGCGTGGTGGACCCGTAGATCCCGTCGAACCGCAGATGAATCGGCGACCCGGAAATGGGGAGCTGGATCAGTCCCAGCACGTGCCAGCCGGTCTTGTCCACTTTTCCATAATCCCCGGTGGGGATGAGGAAGCCGCCCCCGACACCGAACCTGACGCCTTCGGTGGGCTGCGGATCCTGGGCCCGCAAAGTCGGCGTGGCTACGGCCGCGAGTGCGAGTGCGACAACGGTGAACTGAAGGCGAGACATGGGATGCTCCGATGGAATGAGAGAAGATGGGTACCGGCAGAACCGTCACCGGGACCACTGAGGATTGGTTTGCGTCAACCGCCAGACCGGTCCGGCATACAGCGGACCTTCGAACTGCATGAACGCGGGGATGCTGTCCGTGACGATCCAGAGCGTGCTGGGCGGTGGCGTCCGGCCGGCGAGCGCGGCGAACACCGACAACAGGCCCCCGAGCTTCGGAGTCAGGGTGAAGCGCACCGCGGCCTCCGGATGATCGCCGAGCATCACCGGCCGTGACGCCGAGGGCGCCATCTCCAGCTCGATGAGACGCGGGGCGGGGGTGAACCCGACCATATGGACGGTATGGACGGCGCCGGTGAGGAGGTTCTTGGCAATCGTGATGATCATGCCGTTGTAGACATCGGGGGGCAGGTCGAGCGTCCCGGTGTAGCGCTTGATGTCGCCGTGGTCGTGGGGCTTCGAGACGACCGAGTATTGTCCCGAGCGAGTCAGGGTGGCCGTGAGATCGTCGGAGAATGCGGGCCCGCTCTGGACCAATTCATACGACTCCAGAGTGAACACGCTGTCCTGCGTGAATCGCACGGTCTCGTCGAAGATCGACGAATCAGGGAAGTGGAAGAGCGCCCGGGATTCGACTTCGGCGCCCCGCGCGACCTGGAGCAGGTCCCCGTGCGCCAGCAGGGCCCCGCTTTCCGTCCGCAGTTCGAGGAATCCATGCACGGTACCCTCGGTGTACCGCACCGATACCCCGGCCGGCTGGTTTCCACGTGCGGCCGGGTCGGGGTGGCGGAGGGTCATCCCCACGGACGAGATGACCAGCAGGGCGAGCAAGGACCAGATCGGGCGCTCCGTCACTGCTTGGCGCCCGGCCCGGTCCGAGGAAAAAAACCGTGGAAGCATTATTCCTTCGACGTCGAGTCTGAGACGGCCAGAATCCAGAACGCGTCCCGACGGTTGAGGGCCATGGTGGGCTCCGAATCTCCGGATCCGATCTGGTCTTTCTCGCCCCTGGTCTTGATGTCGATGCGGTTGGAGGCGATGCCTTGCGCGACCAGGTAGTCGCGGACCGCTTGGGCGCGGCGAGTTCCCAGGGCAAGGTTGTACGCGCCGGTGCCGCGGCGATCGGTATGGCCCACGATCAGAATCCGCATGTCAGGGTGGGCCTGGAAGACCTTGACCTTGGCATCCAGAGCGGCCCGTGTCGCATCCGACAATGCCGACTGATCGAACCCGAAGAGCACGACCTCACGCATCGTCCCGTTCGCCGTCGCGGAGTCCGCAATCATGCGTGACGCGGCCGAGGGGACCACCGTGACCGTGGCGTATGCCGCGATGCCGGCATATTCGGCTTTGATCGTATTGGCGTAGGTGCCGAGCAGCGTGTCGGCGGTGAAGAGACCAGTGCTGTCGAGCGTGCCGCCACCAGCCACGAGCGACCAGGTCGGCGAGAAGAGGAATGCGTAACCCGCGGAGTCCGCGCCTGCGGCGAGGAATCTCATCGAGCTCCCGGCGGCGACCGTGTCCGGTCCCATCGGAGTCAGCGTGATTCTCGCCAACACGGGCGCGGGCGGGCCGGTCACGACGACCGAAGCGCTTCCGGAAACGTCGCCATCGGTGGCCGTCACGGTGTTGGTGCCTGGGGCGGTGCCGGCGGTGTACAGGCCGCTACTGTCGATCGTCCCGCCGCTCGACGCGGACCACACTGGAGTAAAGAGGAAGGGGGCTCCGCGCTCGTCCCGGCCGTCGGCGGTGAACTGATGCGTGCCGTTTGCCGATACCCGCGCATCCGGGGCGATCGTAATGGTGGCCAGTTTGGCCGTGTACCCGGCGCATCCCGCGACCAGCCCGAGCGCCGCGATTGTGCCGAGGAGTCTGAGCCATCTCTGCGTCTTGCCGTACGTCATAGAACTGCTCCCGATGGACATCGTGTGAAGAGAATCTTCCCGCATGAATCGCCCCACTCATGGTGAATGGAGGGGCACGTTCGGAGGGTATGTCGGTGCGGGGGCGCGGGGAATCCATCGTAGTGGTGACGGCCACAAGAACGAAGACCGGCGTCACGGAACTGAGAAAGCGATTCTCAGTCCATCCCGGGAGCGGGTTGGCCCACGACCCACTTCACGAGCCGGCCGGCTTCGAGCGGAGTCTGAAGTTCCACTTGATTGATGATGGCGTGGGTCGCGCCCGTGATAGGCGAGGGTCGCTGCCGTGCGAGTTCTTCGATAGTGGTGCTCCGGCTGACCTGGAAGATGGTCATGCGTTCCGGCTGAGCGTTCAGGGCAGCCGGGTCGGTCAGCGACTCGAAGCTCTGCACCGCGCGCTCGACGACTCCCTGGTAGGTTGACCACTGCGCATCCGACGCGTAGCCGACGACACCATAGACTACGCCGCCGTACTCCGCGAACAGGACCGTGCCGCGAAGCGATCCGTTGGCGGTGGTCGCCGAGAAGTCGGCGCTGGTCGCCGGAATCCCGCCCCGGAGACTCACGCGGGCCGGCGTCCCGCCGGTCAGTCCCGGCTGCGACAGAAACGCCCGGGCCGCGGCGTCGGCGTTCGATTGGGTGGCCTGTGACAGCTCCACGGCCGCATCCTGTGCGGGGCTCACGGCTACCACGGCCTGCGCGCCGTTGTTCAGGGTCCATCCGGTCGGGAACGTGAGCCGGAAACGCAGTTGCGGGTCCGAGAATTGGGACCCCGTGAAGTACCCCTGGCGGGGATCGATCCCGAACACCAGACCGTCCAGCAAGCGCTCGTATTCGTTCCGATTCACGCTAGTACCGGAAAAGTCCTGCGGCAGGGCCGCGATCTGCTGCTCGATGGCGGCGACGCGGTTGGCGGGGCTGGGATGCGTCTCCAGCCAGGTCGGCAGGCGGGCGCCACCCTCGGCCGTGCTCAGGCGGTCCAGCATCCGGAGCACCTCCGGCATCTGCCGGGGATCGAAATTCGCGCGCTGCATGTACCGCAAACCGAGTTGGTCAGCCTGGCTCTCATCATCCCGGGAGAACTTGAGATAGAGGATGCCGAGCGCCTGGTTGGCGGTGCCGGCGTACTTGGCGATCCCCGCGCTCGCCATGCTGCCCACGGCGAGACCGAGCCCGATCACCTGCTGCTTGCTCATCTCGGCGGCGGTATGCCGGGCGGTGACGTGTCCGATTTCATGGCCCACGACCGCGGCCAACTCCGCCTCGGACGTGAGATGCGCGAGGAGACCCCGCGTGACATACACGAACCCCCCCGGCAGGGCGAAGGCGTTCACGGCCGGATCGTCCACGATCCGAAAGGTCCACGGAAGATTGGGGCGCTCCGTGGTGGCGGCGATCCGGGCGCCGAATTGCTGGATGTAGCGCTGCCAGGCGGGATCCTGATACAGCCCGACAGTGGTGACCACCTGACTGTCGTACTGCTGGCCCATCTGGATTTCCTGGGCCTCACTCACCAGCATGACCTGATTGGCGCCGGTGGCCGGATTGATGGCACAACTGCCCACGGCGAGCCCCGCGAGAACCCACCCGATGTATCCGGCGTGCCGGTTCATGATCGGTACCCTCTCTCTACTCAGGACGAGCGCGCTTCATTGGTGAAGAATGCCTTCGCAGTGAAAAATGATCGCGTCACGGTGACCAGGATCGCGGACGACACGACGACCAACACGAACGCCAGCCAACTGCCGGGGTGGAGGGCCACCCAAACCAGCAGGGAAGCGCCCACCAGGATTGCGCAGGCCAAAATCAGCATCGCTCTCTCCATCTCTGGGTTCGGGCGCGAGCATCGGGCCCGAAACCTGTCGGAGACGCCCCCGCATCGACATCACCCCGGGGGATGAAAAACGGACGAGCGTCCGTCGCGGAAGGGTTAGTCCGTGGAGACGGTGAGGCCCCGGGTCAGCGTGACCAGCACGTGCGTTCCGGCCGGGAGACGGATGTCGCTGTCCTTGGTGGCCGCCGCGTACCCGGCACCCGCCGCCGCGCCCACGACGGCGCCGATGACGGTTCCCTTGGTGTTCTTCCCGATGACTTGGCCCACGATGGCTCCCGCGGCCGCACCGACGCCCACCCTGAGGACATCTCCGCCGCTGACCGCCCGTCCGGAGAGCTCCGTCGCCAGGCCCCCTTCAATGCTCGCGTCCAGCGGGTAGTGCCGGCCGCGCACGGTGACGCCGTTGACCGCGAGGGTCAGCGTGCCCGGGCTGCTCGGGTTGGGCGCGGACTTCACGTCGGTGATGGTCCCGGACACTACCGAGCCTGCCGGGATGGCCACCCGGCCGGCGTCATCCGTCACGTCGGTCACGACCGTCGCGCGGAACGCGTCGCCCGGCTTCGCCGTGCGGGACGTGATCGTGTCCATCATGGACATGGAGAACTGCCGCCCGGCATCGAGGGTCCGTCCAGCGGGCGCCCTCGGCGGCGTGGCCGCGGCTTCCGCCGTCCGGTCGGCCGGCTTGCAGGACGCCAACGCCAGTGTCCCCAGCGCCAGGGCCACGTTGATCCAGGGTGTCGATTTCATGGGTACCTCGGTTGTCCTGCGAGAGACGTGCACCGGCGCGCGGGTTCAGCGCGACGGAAGTTCCAACGGTGGCTGGGGTGACGGTTCACGGCTGTCCGACGGCTGTGGGCGTCCAGCGGTCGGCCGTCGTCCCATCGCCGAGCTGGCCGTAGATGTTGGCGCCCCAGCAGTACGGCGTCCCTCCCGCGCTGATCGCGCAGGTGTGGAAACTGCCGGCGACCAGACTGGTGAAGGACACGCCAGCGGGCAGGGTGACGGCGGTCGGCGTCCACCGGTCGACGGTCGTGCCATCGCCGATCTGGCCGTATCGATTGTCACCCCAGCAGTAGGGCTGTCCCGCCGGGGTCAACCCGCAAGTGTGGAGGTACACGGTGGACAGAACGGTGAACGGCACCGTGCCGATGACGACGGTCGGGATCCAGCGATCAATGGTCGTTCCGTCGCCGAGCTCGCCCACGCCGTTGTAGCCCCAGCAATACGCCGCGCCCGCCGTGCTCAAGCCGCAGGTGTGGAAGAAGCTGACCGCCAGGCTTCGGAAGGACACGCCGCCCGGCATCGCCACAGCGATCGGGGTCAGGCTGCTGATGGTGCTCCCGTCGCCCAGCTGTCCTTCACTGTTGTCGCCCCAGCAGTACGCCGCCCCGGTGGCGGTCAACCCGCAGGCATGCGAGCCGCCGGTCTCCACGGTCGCGAAGGTCACGCCGGCGGGCGTCGACACGGCGGTTGCCCCCCGACGGTTGATGGTGGTCCCGTCCCCGATCTGCCCCTGCGCGTTGTCGCCCCAGCAGTAGGCCGGCCCCGCCGTGGTCGATCCGCAGGTGGACGCACCGTCCGCCGACAGGCTCGCGAAGCTCACCCCGGCGGGCATGGCCGCGGCCACCGGCGTCAGCGCGGCGATCACGGTTCCATCGCCGAGCTGGCCCACCGCATTGTCGCCCCAGCAGTACGCCCGTCCCGCCGCCGTGAGCCCGCAACTGTGACTCCACCCGGCCACGGCGTTCGTGAAGCTGACTCCGGCCGGCATTGCGACGGCCGTGGGGGTCGAGCGGTCGATCGCCGTCCCGTCACCCAGCTCCATGTCGGAGTTGCTTCCCCAGCAATACTCCGCGCCCGTCACCGTCAGCCCGCAGGTGTGGCGGTAACCGGCCGTCAGGAGGGCGAGGCGGAATGCGCCTCCTCCCGATCCGGTCACGGTCACGGCAGTCTGTCCCACGATGGCCCGGTACGTCACGACGATGGTCGCGAGCCCGTTCGCCACCCCCGTCACCAGGCCGTCTGCTGTGACGGTCGCGACGGCGGCCTTCATGGTCGACCACTCGAGCTGGGGTGCCGCGACCGTATCGCCGTTCACGTCCGTGACCGTCGCGGTGAACTGCCGCGTTCTCGCCACCGCTCCGTCGATCATCGCGGTTGACGGTGTCACCACGACGCCGTAGTCCGCGAGGATCACCGTGATCGGGGGACTGCCGTCGTCTGGACGCGGGGTCAGGGCGATCGCTACGGTGGGCTGCGGTCCCGGCGCCACCGTCAGTGTGACGCTTCCCTCCTGCGTCACGCCTCCGGTGACATCGAGCGCGGTCACATCGATGGTCCGAGCCGGTCCAAAGGGGATAGTGATCGTCCCGGTGGCCACGCCGTCCGGGCCGGGGAGGTTGAACACCAAAGGCGTCGGGAGATCGCCCGCCCGCACCGTGACCGCCAGGGTGCGGACCGCGTGGCCTACCAGCGCGGTGACTCGGCGAGGCGCCCCCGTCAGCGCTGGCGACTGGGTGGGCGAGGGGCGGTCGCAACTGGTGACCAGCACGGCAGCCACACCGAGCGTCGCTCCCGCCATGCGCCGCCAAGGACGTCGCTGGAGAATCAGCCGTGGGTCCATACGCTACCTTGCCCTTGTGGCGCCCGGCGACCTGGAGATGTCTGGTGGGGGAGAGACCGGTACCGCGTCCCGCTACGTCCGCCGCATTCTTCGATGTCACTCGGGTGACGCCTCAACATGATACGGCCGAGGCCCCGTGGGCATCCGTCGTATGGGTGACTTGAGGGTTAGTCCCGAGTGTCGCTAGATCTTTGGATGGAGGTGCGGCCACGCACCCGGCGGCCATATTCCCCGCATGTCGCTGCCACTTGCCGCAATCGCTGCAGGTTGAAGAGAATGGCCGCAAAGGTCCCGGTGGTCGCTGCACCGAGCGAGATCTCCATCGCGCTCATGGAGGACAATCGCCTGGTCCGCGAAGGGGTCTCCGCCCTTCTCAACCAGGTGCCCGGCTTCAAGGTCGTAGCGGCGGCCTCCAGTGGCGACACCTCCCGGCTGAAGCGAGTGAGCCCCAACGTGGTCCTTCTCGACTTGGGGCTCCGGAACGGGGACAGCTTGCGCGTGGCGGAGACGGTCAAGAGCGAATTTCCCGAGTCCAAAGTCATCGTGATGGATCTCCTCCCCGTGCACGAAGACATCGTGGAGTTCGTCAATGCCGGGGTGTCCGGCTTCATCATGAAAGACGCCACCCTCGATGATCTCGTGAACACCATCCGCCTGGTAGCGAAAGGGGCCCAGGTACTGCCGCCCGAGATGACCAGATCGTTGTTCTCCGAGATCGCGCGCAATGCAGTGGCAAGGGGTCGGCCGGCGGCCGCGCTCAAGGCCGTGCGCATGACGCCGCGTGAGCGGGAGGTCATCAACCTGATCGCGGAGGGGATGGGGAACAAGGAGATCGCCACGCGCCTGCACATTGCGACTCACACGGTCAAGAGCCACGTCCGCAACGTAATGGAGAAGCTCACGCTCCACACGCGGCTGCAGATCGCGGCGTACGCGCACGGGGAAGGGAGGTCGTAGCGGACGGTCTAACCCGTTTGTGTCACTAAGTAAGTAGTGCCCTCCCACAACAAGCTGTGCCTCGTTTTTCCGTCCTCCGACTGATACCTGCCGCGCAGCGGCCGGACTATACCTCATTCAAGAAAAGTGCTTCACACCCAACACTGGAGAAGAAGGCTATGAAAACCCCCATGAAGAATCGAATCCTGCGGGCCCTTTCGCCCCCAGGACTGACCACCCGGCTTGCGGTCGCCGTCCTCTTCGCCGGAGCCCTGGTGGCGGCGTGCAGCTCGTCGTCCCCCACGGCACCAGGCGTCACCAGCATCACGGTATCACCCAATGCCACGCTGCCTATCAGCACGACGCAGCAGTTCACGGCCGTGGCGAAGGACATGAACGGCAATGTCATTGCGACCACGCCCACCTGGTCGGTGGTCGCGGGCGGTGGCACCATCACGAGCACCGGGTTGTTCACGGCGGGCCTGACGGCCGGCACGTACGCGAACACGGTAAAAGCGGCCAGTGGCACGACCACGGGTTACGCCTCCGTCAACGTGACCGCCGGGGCGCTGACGGTGATCACCGTTAGCCCGAACTCCGTCAGTGTGCCTGCGAATATGACGCAGCAGTTCACGGCGGTTGGCAAGGACGTCGGCAACAACACCGTCGCAATCACGCCTGCCTGGAGCGTTGTGGCAGGTGGTGGCTCCATCAACAGCACCGGCCTGTTCACGGCGGGCGCTACGGCCGGAACGTTCACCAACACGGTCAAGGCAACCAGCGGGAGCGTCTCCAGCAACGTGTCGGTCATCGTGCCCGCCGCGTCGCATGGTCCCGCAGCGGTGGCTCTCGGGACCGCTGGCACGTACGTGATTCTGGCGCAATCTGGAATCTCTACGGTCCCGACGTCGGCCATTACGGGGAATCTGGGATTGAGCCCGGCAGCCGCGAGCTTCATCACCGGGTTCTCGCTTAGCCTGCCGGCCGGTGGAGCGTTCTCCACCTCTACGCAGGTGACGGGGAACGTCTATGCCGCAGACTACGCGGTGCCGACTCCGGTCAACCTGACCACCGCAATCGGCGACATGCATACCGCCTACACCGATGCAGCCGGGCGCGTTACGCCTGACTACACGGAGCTGGCCAGTGGAGCCATTGGGGGCCTCACGCTTCCGCCCGGTCTCTACAAGTGGTCGAACACGGTGACCATCGGCAGTGATGTCACCCTCAACGGCAGCGCCACCGATGTCTGGATCTTCCAGATCGCGGGGGGCGTAACCCAGGCGGCCGCTACCCACGTCACGTTGACGGGCGGGGCATTGGCGAAGAACGTCTTCTGGCAGGTTGCCGGTATTGTGAGCATGGGAACGACCGCTCACATGGAGGGCGTCGTGCTCTCCAAGACGGCCATCACGTTGAACACGGGCGCGTCGGCGAACGGTCGCTTGCTGGCACAGACGGCGATCACGTTGGCGGGCAACGCGATCGTAGGACAGTAGCCGCACGAGGCAGGGAACCGTGTCGTGGTAAAATCCTTGGCAAGGCAGGGAGGCCGTCGCGAGACGGCCTCTCTTGCTTGCCATGCGTTGACATCAACCCAATTGACGTCTCCACCGAGTGAAGCCTAGCCACAGCGTCCCCGTAACGAGCAAGCATCCGAGACTTCCTTCGGGGCCGACGCTTCCGCCCGTCAGAAGGGACGGGCCATGAAGCGTTGCGTGGAGCAAATGCCCGGGTACGACTTGTCCGCTGTCGGGGAGGGAATAGAGAAAGCTCTCCCCCCAATCGAACGAGGCGTGGAATCCAACGGCGAACCAGAGGTTCCCGGTCCGTCGGAGTGTGAGACACATCAAGAGGCCCAGCAGGGCAGCGGAGAGGGCACCGATCCAGGATTCACCTTGATTATTCAGGTGTGCAGCGCCAAAGAGAGCAGAGAGCAGGATCGCGGCGGGCCAGAACCCCACGCCCCGGGCAAGCGTGAACTGGGCATAGCCGCGGAGGAGCAGCTCCTCAAATAGACCGACGAGGAGGAACATCAGGCCCCACATGGCGGCGAAGCCGACGATAGACCCGCCGTGCAATTCGATTCCGTCGAACCTCAGAACGCCAAATGCTTGGAGAAGAGCGACGAGCACGGTGATGCCCGCGATGCCCCATGCGGCGCCGATCCAGGGGGCGCGAGAAAATCCCAGTGTGACAGGCAGGCCGAATTCATACCACGACCGCCCCTCCACGCGAGCCATGGCGAGGGTGGCCAGGATAACGGCTACCAGTGCACTGGCTTCACCCACGATTGGTCTCCAAGCCTCGCTGACGGGGATCAGATGCAAGGCCTTCTGCTCGGCGACGAAACAGAGCCCGAACAGACCGGCGTACAGGAGGAGACTCCAGCCCGCTCTCAGCCCTCTCTCAGCGAAGAAAACCCGCCGCCACCACGGTGCCCCACCCATTGCCGACTCCTTATCGTCGAGAAAGAAGACGTCTCCACCAAGCTGAACCAGGTGTCAACCAAAGTCCGGAGATGGATTCACCGCGCCGAGGGGGAGATCGCCGGAGTGAGTGGAGCGGTGGATTCGCGAGGGCTCGCTCGCCTTCCACAACTTCACCCGATGCGAAATGCGATAAATCACGGGCCCACCATCATCAGTTGCCGACCGTTCGAGCGGTCGGGGAATGCAGACGAACTCGGTGGTCAGGATCGTGGGGTCGACCGTCACGACTGCATAGCCATGCCCACCGGTATCCGCGAATGCGATTCCCGACGCCACGTCAGCATTGCGCACCTGCATGGCGCGCTCCAGATCATGCGTCTGAGCCAGTTCCAAACACGAGCGCACACCGGCCGTGATCGAGAGATTGATCGCCGGTTCGACAGCTCCGGTCTGCGGATTCCGGTAGGCGAGCAAGGGCCGCAGGGGGTGGGACTCGGGGATCGCGTGCTCGAGCGCCTCGAACAACCCTGGGGCGGAGATCGATCCAGTGACAAACTCGGGCATGGTCGCCTCACCGCCCGGCGGTGCGAGCGTGCCGGCGAGAAAGGCGTGCCGATCTCCGCAGAGGGAGACTACGCCCGCGATTCGCTCCCGGTGCAAGAACTCCAGGATCTCGTCGCGTTCATGCCGATACCCTGACCAATCGTCGTCACCGAACAAGGCGTAGCCGGCTGTGGGCCAGTGCAGGGACGACGATGCGGGCAGATTCTGGTAGTCAGAGCGCCAATCGAGAGAGGCGACGGAGTTTCCCCAGAGCTTCCATGGCGCCCGTGAGGAGCGAAGCCGCCGGAGGAACCACTGTTTTTGGGTGCCGCCCAGCATCGATTGTGGAGCGGCATCCTTGCGGGGGTTGGGCATGTCCTGCCCGCCGTACCGAATGGTCTCCGGGGGATGACCTCCGCCGTATTCCCGGCCGGCGTCGAGGATCTCCGTTACGTCCTGCGCCACGACTGCCGGGAAGCCACTCGGGATGAACGGGGCGGTCCCCGGCAGATCGGCCAGTGGCTGAGACCGGTACGTCCGATTATCAGTGAGGATGAGGTCGAGGTTCGCTCCCCACCGGAACGCGCGATACCGCAGCAGGGAATTGACGGCCGCCAGGTTCCCGGGCTCGAGGCCCAGTCCATCGTCATCGAAAGTCGTGACCGGAACGTCGACGACCGCCGGTGGATTGAAGCGGTTCCAATCGCCGCTCCCTGCCGGGACCGCCCGGGAGGGCTGGTAGTCGAACCACGCCTGGCTCGCTGCCACCTTCCGAGTCTGGGCGGGAACCACGCCTTGGCCGAAGTTTTCCTGGCTCTGCCACCCTTTCCAGGAAAAGTCGTGGTTGTCGGCCATATAGATGAAGGGCCATCGGGCTCGGGCGTCCTGGAGGTCCGGGTCTCCCAGGTAGGCTCGATACAGGCCGCGGTAGTCTTCCAAGGTGGTGGGTACGTGAAAGGCACCATGCCGCTCGCCGGAAGGATAGCGGACGAGGTCCTTCACCTTTCGGCCGTACATCCCCTGGGGCAGGTCCTCCGGATACCACATGAGCTCGTAGAAGAAGTCGCCGAGGTGCATGACAAAGTGCAGTCGCTGCGATGGCGCCGCCTGCTCATCGTCCCAAATCATCCGTCGATATGCGTTGTTCGCGCCGACCTGGTGGTTCTCGCAACTCACGAACACGAAGCGCACTGTACGGCTATCGTCATCCGCCGGAGCCGTCATCGTCCGACCCACCCGGCTCGTGAAACCGCGGTCGTCCGTAAAGCGGTACCAGTAGACGGTCGCCGGAGCAAGGCCGACAGCCAGAATCCGGCAAGTCCAATCCTCGAGGGTGGACAGCATGGCATCACCGCGCGCCGCGATCCGATTGAAGTCCGGTTGGTCGCTCACCTCGACGGTGACACGACTGGCGGTCCCGTTTGCGCCGGGGGGGCGGCGGGTCCAGAGAATCACGCTGTCGGGTTCAGGATCACCGGACGCGACGCCCTGCGGGAACAGTTCTGGGCTCGGCAGACCCGGCATCGGCTGCTGAAACGGGGCGCGGGGCCGCCAGGCCAGCGAAGCGCCAATGGCGGCGGCAATCTCGATCGCTTCTCGACGTGTCAGCGACTTCATGGTGACCACTCCACCGTCAGAAGAAAGATGCTCGGGGTGCCCGCGAATCCCTTCGCGGGGTCTCCGGTGACGGAAAGCCTGTCGGCGACGGCACCTTCGCCGTCCGATGCGTAGCGCGGAGCAACGACCCACGCTCCCTTCGATGAGTCGGGTGACTGACCCGCCAGGGGCGTCAGGAGGAGGGGTACCCACACAGGGGATGTGAGAAGCAGAATGGAACGCGACCGCACAGCTGCTAGGTTAGCCTCTCGAGTCTGCTTGTAGTAGCGCCAATGACGGATCGGACGACCATACCATTGCGAGCGTTGCGCCTCTTTCTGCATTTGTCATCAAGCAGGTTGAAACAAGAGCAGATCCGCGGACAACACTCGCGAAACCAGGTTGGCATTGTAAACGTCTTCGCTCAAGGGAGAGTCGACCATACCAGTCAAGCGTCGGTCTGCTTCGTGGAAGGCGGTAAGAGTGGGACTTAAACCAATGCTACCGAGTGCTCGGCGCGGCGCGAGCACGATCCCGATGCTCCTCTCGCTGGACCGCAAGGGTTCAGTCCCGCTTCATCGCCAGATCTATTTGGCTTTCCGCCGAGCAATCCTCGATGCTCGATTTCCCGCGGGGAGGCGTTTGCCGTCCACTCGAGCCCTGGCGCTAGATCTGGGCGTTTCCCGCACCACGGTGCTGGGAGCGTACGACCAGCTGGCCGCCGAGGGGTTTCTGAAATCACACGCTGGGGGCGGAAGCCGTGTCGCCAGCGCCACTCCCCCAATCCTCGATCGAGGAGGAGCGGCCTCACACCGCCGAGCGGGGAGGACGGTAGCTCCCCAAAACGAGCCCCGTCGATCGCGTCCGATCCCTGCTGTTCAGCCGAAACTGTCGGTTGGGGGCCTCGCGTATATCGGCGTGGATGGTTGGAGTGGGCGAGGGACGCCTTCCAGTACAGCGGCTGCGTCCATGGCTCGGGGTCGCTGCGTCCCGTTCGTGCTGGGAGTCCCGGCATTGGACTCCTTCCCGGTGCGCACGTGGGCACGGCTGACGGCTCGGCAGTGGCGCCGGAACCCTCGCAATCTCATGCTGCCTGACGATGGGGCGGGGTATCGGCCGCTTCGTGAGGCCATTGCCGAGTATGCATACACGGCGCGCGGCGTGCGTTGCACGGCCGACCAGGTGATAGTAACCGCCGGTGCCATCCAAGGCATCGCACTTGCTGCACGCCTCCTGCTCGATCGCGGGGACCAAGTGTGGATGGAGGAGCCCGGGTTCTCGCCCGCCCGAGCGGCATTCACTGCGGTGGGAGCCGCAGTCCTCCCTGTTCCCGTGGATCAGGAGGGACTGGATGTCACCTTCGGCTTGGGGGTGGCCCCCAAGGCTCGAATGGCGTTCGTGACGCCTTCTTTTCAGGCTCCAATGGGGACGATCATGAGTCTGGCGCGGCGACTTGCACTCCTCGATTGGGCAGCCTCAGCCGGGAGCTGGGTGATTGAAGACGACTACAACGGAGAATTCCGGTATGACGGACGGCCGCTTTCTTCCATGCAGGGCCTGGAGCATCCGGGTGCCGGTCAGGTGATCTACCTTGGTACGTTCAGCAAGACGATCTTCCCCGCGCTCAGGCTCGGCTACATCGTGGTGCCGCCGGGGTATGGAGACGCCTTCTCACGTGCTCGTCTTTCGATGGATCGTCACTCCCCCGTGGCAGAACAGGCGGTGCTGGCGGATTTCATTCAAGAGGGACATTTCGCTCGGCACGTTCGAGCGATGCGCCGTCTCTACCAGGAACGTCAGGAACGGTTCGTGGCGCTGGCACGACGCGAGCTGGGGGACTCGATGATCGTTGAGCCTGCGCCGAGCGGCATGCGCCTCCTTGGGTGGCTGCCCCCGGGGGTGAGCGACGTTCGTGTCGCAGACCTCGCGGCCTCTCGGGGGATCGATGTGCTTCCCCTCTCCCGACTCTGCCTTTCTCGCCCGCCTCGAAATGCCTTGCTCCTGGGCTATGTCCCGTTCTCGCACTCGGAGACCGAGCGCGGCCTCCGAACCCTCGCCCAGTGCCTTCGTTCAAGTGAGGCGTAGGGGCCAAAATCGCTGTCGATTCACGGGCCGTAAGAAGCGCCCAACGAAGTGCCTCCGCTCCATGCCTCAAAGCGTCGGCCCCGTCGCAATCTGCGCGACGGGGCCGTTTTCGTATCCGCCAAATGGTCTTGCGCTGTGGTTCAGCTCAAGGGGCGAGTACGGCGAGCACCAGCTGGGCGTTCTCCCGGCTCGTTCCTTCATAATAGAAGGCGTAGACCTTGTGGGTCTTCTCGTCGACCGCGCAGGTCCGTGCCGCACCGCCCGTCGGGACCTTTTCGACCACTGAGAACTTGTCGGGCGAGTCCTCGTGGACCACAGTCAACGTGCTGTCGGCGCGATTGGCGTTGAACGCGAGCTTGGTGACGGGATCGAACGCATTCTGATCGGCCCGGCTCGGCACCCGGATCCGCGCCACCACGGCCCCGTTGTCCGCGTTCACGACCACCATCTCGGTGTCACAGGCCATGAAGAGCCGCCGGCTCGCGTTATCCATGGCCAGCCCCTGCGCCCGGCCGCATTGCGGAATCCGGTAGACGGTCTCGACCTTGAGGGTCTTGGTGTCGAAGCGCTCGATGAATCCCGAGTCTTCGACGTTCAGGAACATCTTCCCGGTCCCGTCGGCCACACCGGACTCCAGGCCGTCCCCGATCGACTGCTTCGCCTCGAGCTTCCCCGTGGTCATGTCGACGATCCAGGCGTCATTGCCTTCCCACGTAAAGGCACGATGGGTCACGGGATCGTATCGGATGCCGTCCCCCTTCGTGTCCAGGTGTCCCGTGATGGCCAGCGTCTTCAGATCAAAGACGATGCCGTTGCGAACGAGACCGCGATTCTGATCGGTCGCGATGGCGAAGCCGCCCCCCGCGCCTTCGATGCTGCCGATCACCGTGTCGCGGTCCACGTCGATGACCTTGTCGGCCAGGCCATAGAGGCGACGGCCGACCGGGTCCACGATGATGTAGTCGGCCCGGGCATGGCCGAGGTTGATTTTCTTGACGACGTGGTAGTGAGGGGTCTGGGCAGCGAGTGCGGATGCGGCGAGGGCCGAAAAA
>DATNDQ010000049.1:0-7925 GCA_035553475.1 Gemmatimonadales bacterium | reverse complement strand
CTATTTTGGGGGCCTGCCCGCCACCGTAGCTCAGGGGTAGAGCTCTCGATTCGTAATCGAGCGGTCGTCGGTTCAATTCCGACCGGTGGCTCTCCGCAGTCCCAGCCTCAGTAGTAGGAAAACGTCGTGCTGAGGGGAATCACCTGGCCCGAATCGGGCCCGCTCAGGACCGTCGCAGTCCCACCCTTGGTCAGCGGCCGCTTCGATCCGTCGAACGTGTACGTGTAGTCGAACCGGTAGTTGATATCCGCACTGGTGAAGGTCTCACGCGCCGGATTTCCCTTCTGCAGCACCACGTTCGGCAAGAGCACGACGTGATCGAAGAAGTCATTGTGGATCAGGCCGAACGCATCGACGTTGACGTTGTCGTCGTACTGCTCGAAATGGTCGACGGAGGTGCCATCCGCTTGCCGGCCGGCCACTTCCGGCCGGTGGTCCACGATGTCCTGGACGTTGCCGTCGGGATAGTACGAAAACGTCATCGTCTTTTCAAGAACCAGGCCCAGGGTGTCAAGCATGCGCTCGCGATCGAGCCGTACGAGCTGGCTTCCCGAGTAGGTCAGGAGAACCCGGGCATACAGCGCGCCCGAGTTGTCATGATAGTTGACCGTATCCACCCGCCCCACGGCGTCGTAGTGGTACTCGAGCCGGTTGAAATTCCCCACGGCGCTGTCGTGCAGCTCGGTGATCCGCGCGTTCTGGTACTGCACCGAGTAATCCAGGAATTGCGACGCGAAGGACACCCGCGTGATCTGACCGCTCGGCGCGTACTCGAAGTGGTAGTACGGCGACGGGAGGTTGGCCACGATCATGTCCTTGAGGAGCACCGGCGGCGGGCTGCCCCCACCGGGCTGGGTGGGAACGGGCGAATCGCTGCAGCCGAAAAGGGCTGTGGCGGTGAGGGTCAGGCCAAGCAATCGCGACGTACGCACAACGAGTCCTTTCGAGTTCGGGGCACAACTCTCACCAGCCCGAACGCATTTCCACAGGCTTGGGTTCAGCCTCTGACAGTCCCGGGACGTTTGCCTCCCCGGTGCGACGCTCTTCCGTCGCGGTGCATCTCCTGCAGGACACCCACTCCCGGAGCTCGTTCATGCTCGTTCGCTTCTCGTTCGCGCTTCTCGCGTCGATGGTCTGGCAGGGACCTGCGAGTCACCCCGTGGTCTGCGGCAAGGGCGTGCGGACCTACAACAGCCTCAAAGAGGTCCAGGCCCCCTTCGACACCCTCAAGCTCCCGCCCCACCCTCCGGTCAGGGTCACCAGTGAAGAAGAGGCCGAGGCTGCCACGGCGCAGATGATGGCCGACGCCGGGAAGATCGGAGCGACCGGCCTCGTAATAGAGGAAGTGGTGGATGACGATGGGGCTTCGCGCAGTGTCCACCGGAGGGTCGTCCCGGTGTTCGTCCCGGCCGATACGGCCCGGGCCTACGGGGCCTGCAAAAAGTAGACGGCTAGACGGTCAGACGGCGAGCGTCGACGCAACCATCGGCGGGTGAAATCCGTCTGAGGGATATCCCCCGCGCTATGAGGTGTCGATGTCCCTGTCCGCCGAGGTCCGGAGTACCGTTCGCGCGCTGTCGCGGACGCCGACGGTGGCGGTCGCCGCCGTATTGTGCCTGACCCTGGGTATCGGAGCGACGGCTGCCGTCTGGAGCGCCGTGAGCACCGCGCTCCTCAAGCCGCTGCCGTTCAGGGATCAGGACCGCATCGTCGCGGTTCACCGGACCAGTCCCACCTCGGGACCGTTGGGCACCTGGCCGCACTCCGCTCCCAATTACCTCGACCTCGCCCGCACTTCCACGCAGATCCAGGACCTGTCCGCGCTTTCCTGGGGCACGGCGCTGGTCGGTCTGCCGGGAGACGCGGTCCAGGCCCCGGAGCTGTACGCCACCGGCCACCTCTTTCCCATGCTGGGTGTGGCGGCGCAGATCGGCCGGGTGTTGGGACCTGACGATGACCGCCCCGGGGCGCCGGCGGTGGTCATGATCTCGGACCGCCTCTGGCGTGACCATCTGGGAGGTGACCCGACGGTCGTCAACCGGTCAGTCATCATCGACGGTACTCCACAGACGGTCGTGGGCGTCCTGCCCCACGACTTCCAGATTCCGGTTGGCGGGCAATTCATGTCGGCTGATGTCTGGGCGCCGATGCGGTTCGAGCCGAGGCAGCTCACGACCCGTCAGATGAACTATCTGAAGGTCATCGGCCGCTTGGCGCCCGGGGCCACCCTGGCGACCGCCGATGCGGAGATGCGGGGACTCTTCCAGAACCTCGTAACGACCTATCCCTACCTCAATGGGGATGCGGTTCGCGTGGCACCACTGCGGACCGAAAGCCTGGCCGCGATCAAGACGCCGCTGCTGCTCATGTTCGGTGCCGTCTGCATGGTTCTGCTGATCGCGGTGATCAACGTCGCCGCCCTCCTGCTGGCGCGCGGGGTACAGCGCCGCCGGGAGACGGCCATCCGCGCGGCCATCGGCGCCACTCGCTGGGAAACGATGCGGCCGGCGCTGATCGAGGCAGGGGTCATCGCGACCGTGGGATTGGTCGGAGGGGTCGGGCTGGCGGTGCTCGGCGTCAGGACCATCGGGGCTCTGGCGGCCGCGCGTTTGCCGCAGCTCTCGGGGTTGCACGTCGATCTTCGGGTCCTGGGGTTCTCGGTGGCACTCGCCTTCATCGTGGCGCTGGCCTGCGGCGCGGTGCCGGCCTGGCGTGGGTCCCGCGTGGATCCTCAGGACGCGTTGCGCGCCGGGAGGGGATCGGGTGGCGGACGGGAGCACCACCGGGCCCTGCGGGGATTGGTCGTATTCGAAATGTGCCTCTCCCTGGTGCTTCTCCTCGGCGCCGGACTGGTGCTGAAAGCCTTCGTCGGGTTGCTGGACAAGGACCCGGGCTTCGATGCCGCACGCATCCTGACCATGTCGGTGACGACCTCGGCGCGGGCGTACAGTACGACCAATCCGGTGCGGGGCATGCTCGAACCGACGTTGACCGCCATTCGCAACGTGCCGGGAGTCGAAGCCGCCGCGTCCATCAACATGATGCCCTACCAGAATTGGGGGAACAACTCGAACATCCGCTACGAAGGCATGCCGGCGGACAACCCCAATAGCATGCCGCTGGTCGAGCAGCGCGATGTGTCTCCGGAATTCTTCGCGGTCACGGGCCAGCGGTTGCTCGCCGGACGACTGCTCTTGCCGACCGATGACGACCGGCCGGGTTCGCCGTCGGTGGTGGTGGTCAACCAGGCACTGGTGAAGCGGGACTTTCACGGAGGGGACGCCGTGGGGAAGCGCTTCTACACGGGGGATACGACGTTCGCGACCATCGTGGGGGTGGTCTCGAATATCCGGAACTTCGGACCCGTGTCTGATCCCCAGCCCGAGATGTACTCGACCTATCTCCAAAGTTCCACGATGACGACCAACTTCCCGCTCGTGATCCGGGTGCGGGGCACCACGCCGACGGCGGTGGTCGCGGGGATCCGGGCCGCGGTGCGCGCTGTCGATCCGAGCGCCGCGATCGCGGACGTCAACCCGATGTCCGAGGTGATCCTGCGGAGCCTGGGCCGGCCGCGTTTCTACTTCAGTCTGCTGGGGACGTTCGCGGCGGTCGCCGTCGCGCTGGCGGTCGCGGGCCTGTATGCGGTGTTGAGCTACGCTGTGGTGCAGCGGAATCGCGAGCTGGGGATCCGCGCGGCCCTGGGCAGCTCGACGGCGTCGATCATCGGTCTGGTGACGCGCGACGGGCTGAGGCTGGTGGGTCTCGGCGTGTTCCTGGGGCTCGCCGCGAGTGTGGGGGTCACGCGCCTGATGGTGTTCATGCTGTACGGGGTGAGCCCGCTTGATCCCTTCACGTGGCTCGGAGCTTCGGCGCTGCTGGTGGGGGCGGGACTGGTGGCTTCGGTGATTCCGGCCTGGCGGGCATCCCGCGTTGATCCCCTGGTGGCGATCCAGGCCGAGTGAGGACTGCGGGAGGGGTGAGCTTGGCTCACCCCTCCGAGGGTACCGTGAGCTTGAAGCCCTTTGACTTGAGCTGTGCCGCGAAGCCGGCCTTTTCGACGGCTTTCATGTAGGCCTCGTCCGGCTCCACCTGTTTCTTCTCCACCAGATCGAGCAGGGCATCGTTCAGCGTGATCATCCCCAGCTTCTTGCTGGTCTGGATGATGGACGGGATCTGGAACGTCTTGCCTTCGCGGATCAGGTTCGAAATCGCCGGCGTGGTGAGCAGGATCTCCCGTGCCGCTACACGCCCACCGCCCACCTTCTTGCAGAGCGTCTGCGCGATCACGCCCTTGAGCGACTCCGAGAGCATGATGCGGATCTGCGCCTGCCGGTCCGCGGGGAATTGATCGATGATGCGGTCCACCGTCGACGGCGCGGTGGTGGTGTGCAGGGTGCCGAACACCAGGTGCCCCGTCTCCGCCGTTTCGAGCGCAATGGCGATGGTCTCGAGGTCGCGCATTTCGCCGACCAGCACGATGTCCGGATCCTCACGGAGGGCCGCCCGGAGCGCCGACTTGAAGCTTTCGGTGTGGACGTGCACCTGCCGCTGGGTGATCAGGCACTTCTTGTTTTCGTGGACGAACTCGATCGGGTCTTCGATCGTGATGATGTGATCGGAGCGCTCCCGATTGATGAGGTCGATGAGCGAGCAGAGCGTGGTGGACTTGCCTGAACCCGTGGGCCCCGTCACCAGCACCAAGCCCTTGGTGAGATAGCAGAGCTTTTGCACCTCGGGTGTGATGCCCATGTCCTCGACGGTGACGACGTTTGCCGGGATCACGCGGAACACGCCGACCGATCCCTTGCGGTCGCGGGCGGCGTTTACGCGGAAGCGCGCGAGCCCCGCGATCTCATACGCGAAGTCCGTATCACCGGACTCCCGCCATTCGACCCGATTCCGCTCGGGCATGATCGACAGGAGCAGGAGGTCGAGCTGCTCGCCGGACAGGGGATCTTCCCCGTGCCGCACGATCTCGCCGTGGGTGCGGAAGATCGGGGGCTCATCCACGCGCAGGTGGAGGTCGGACGACTTGGAGTGCACCAGCGCATGCAGGAGCTCGCCCAGCTGCCGCTGGGCGCCCTCGAGGCGCGAATCGGCGAACTCGGCGGGCAGTGCGCCCGGGGCGTTCGTCGAGGCTTCCATCGGCGGCGGGGCGACGACGACCGACAGCCGTGGCCTCCGGCCCCCGGACGACGGCTCCGACGCTGCCGGCGGAGCGGTGGGCTCTTCGGTGGGCGCATCCGACATGCCGCTTCCGGCATCGACGCCCGGAGTAATCTGGGCGTGCAGTTTGCCGTTTTTCGGCGTCACGCGAACGATGACGAGGCCGGCTCCACCGGCATATTCGAACGTCGCCCCGGTCCCCTTGCCGATCCGGTCGGCCGCTTCACTGGGGGCCATCTCGGTGAGCAGGGCGTACAGCTGCTTTTCCGTGATCACCTGCTTCGAGAGCTTGGATTGTCGGCCGTGCTTCTCCATCCCCACCGCTTCGTCGGGCACCAGCACCAGCTGCTCGCCGCCGTTCTTGAGTAGGAGATCGATGAAGGGATCGAGACGGGCCATGGGGTCAGTCCGTTGGGCGCGCGTAGAGGACGTACGCGCGGTTCACAAGATGAGTGGCTTTGTTGGTGGTCACCGCGAAGAACGGACCTCCGCCGGCGTTGAGATAGTCGATGGGGCGGGTCAGGGGCTGCGGCAACGCGACTTCGGCCACGCCGTTCCAGACGGTCCCGTCTACCAGGGTGACCTCGAGGCCGATGTCGATCGCTCCAGGAGCGCGGTTCTCACCACCGGCCGGAACGGTGAGCGCGATGGTTTGGGCCCGTGACACGAGGAGCACTTCCTTCTGCTTGTCAGGCAGGAAGGGGAAGAACCCCTCCGGCCGGTTCAGCATCTCGAGCGCCGTCTCGGGGCCCTCCCGGGCCGGTGCCCGCGCCATGACGAACACCGATCCCTCGCGCTCTTTCCCCTGAGTGAGGAGGAGGCGCGCATGAATGGACTCGCGAGGGAGGGAGAAATCGGTCACGGAGGACAAGATACGCGGATTGGGAGATTACGGGAGACGGGAGTCCGTTGTTAGATTCCGTCGCGTGACCGCACCAACGACACCCGCCGCTTCCAAGCCTCCGAAGAAGAAGGCTTTCACCGCCGGCTCCTGGCAGGAGGCGCGGACCCTCGTCTACGCCCACCGGTGGCGTCTGTCGCTCGGGCTCTTGCTGATGCTGATCAATCGTCTGGCCGGGTTCGTATTGCCGGCCAGCTCGAAGCTGGTGGTCGACAAGGTGATCCTGGGGCATCAGCCGGACCTGCTCCCCCGCGTTGCCCTGTGGGTGGGGCTCGCGACGCTGATCGGCGCCGCCTCGTCATTCGGCAACTCCCAGATTCTCGGTGTCGCGGCGCAAGCCGCGATCACGGACATGCGGCGGAGGGTGCAGTCGTACGTCTTGCGCCTCCCCATCAACTATTTCGATTCGACCAAGAGCGGTGTCCTGATCTCCCGCATCATGACCGATGCCGAGGGGATCCGGAATCTCGTGGGAACCGGTCTGGTGCAGATGATCGGCGGCCTGCTCACCGCCTCCATCGCCCTGGTCTGGCTCTTCCTCTTGAACTGGAGACTCACCAGCTACTCGATCCTGATTCTCGCCACCTTCGGTGGTGGGATGGCGTACGCCTTTACGAAACTGCGGCCCCTCTTCCGCGATCGTGGGAAGATCAATGCCGACGTCACGGGCCGGCTGGCGGAAACACTCGGCGGCATCCGGATCGTCAAATCGTACCGTGCCGAAAAGGGTGAACGCCTGGTCTTTGGGCGGGGCGTGCACGCGCTGCTCCGGAACGTCGCGACCACCATGACCGGGATTTCGGGCGTGGGCGCATTCGCGTCGGTCATCGTCGGCGCCATCGGGATTCTCATCATGCTGATCGGCGGCCGGTCGGTTGCGGCCGGCACGATGACCATGGGCGACTTCGTCCTGTACGGGATCCTGGTCGCCCAGGTCGCGCTGCCCGTCATCAACATCGCCTCGATCGGCACGCAGATCACCGAGGCGTTCGCCGGGCTCGACCGGATCCGTGAGATCCGGTCCGTCACCACCGAAGACCAGGAAGACGCGACCAAGCAGGACATGGGCGAGATCCGGGGCGACATCGAATTCAAGGATGTCACGTTCGAGTACGTCAAGGATGTCGAGGTCCTGAAGCACATCAGCTTCACGGCGAAGGCGGGATCCACGACGGCGCTGGTGGGATCCTCCGGGGCGGGGAAAAGCACGCTGATCGGCCTGGTGATGGCGTTCGCGCGTCCCAAATCGGGGCGCATACTGGTCGACGGACGGGACTTGGACTCCGTGCGTCTCTCGGACTACCGGACGCAATTGGGCGTTGTGCTCCAGGACAACTTTCTCTTCGACGGCACTGTGGCGGATAACATCGCGTTCGCGAATCCGCATGCGAGCCGCGAAGAGATCGAGCGCGTGGCCAAAATCGCCCACTGCGACGACTTCGTCCGGCGGTTCGACAAGGGATACGACACCGTCGTCGGCGAGCGGGGGGTCAAGCTGTCCGGGGGCGAGCGGCAACGGGTCTCCATTGCCCGGGCCATTCTGGCCGATCCGCGCATCCTGATTCTGGACGAGGCGACCAGCTCGCTCGATTCTGAAAGCGAAGCCAAGATTCAGGACGGGCTCAAGACCCTTCGGCAGGGCCGGACCTCCTTCGTGATCGCGCACCGCCTATCCACGATCCGCAGCGCGGATCAGATTCTGGTGATGGAAGGCGGGGAGATCGTGGAGCGGGGTACCCACGCCGAGCTGCTGGCGGCGAACGGACGGTACCGTCAGCTGTATGACAAGCAGTACAAATTCGAGCAGGACCGGTTCATCAACCCCGGCGAGGACTTCACGCCGGAACCCGAAGCG
>DATNDQ010000048.1:0-2210 GCA_035553475.1 Gemmatimonadales bacterium | reverse complement strand
GTCGTGTTGGTCGACGACGGGTCGGAGCCGCGGACGGCGGCCCTGCTCGGCGCCTTCGCCGGTGACCAGCCGCGGGTCACGCTCCTCGTGCACGATATCAACCAGGGAAAGGGCGCGGCGGTGGCGCGCGGAATGCTCGCGGCCCGGGGTCGCGTGCGCGTATTCACCGACGCTGACCTGGCGTACCCCCTCGATCAGCTTCCCGCCGTGTGTGCCGCGATCGACAAGGGCTCGGATGTCGCCATCGCCTGCCGGGTTCTCCGCGAGTCCCGGTATCTGATGAGCCCGACCTTCTTTCACTACCTCTACACGCGACACTTGCTGAGCCGCGCGTACAACGCCGTGGTCCGATGGACGCTCCTTCCGGGGATTCTCGACTCGCAGGCGGGATTGAAAGGATTCAGTGCGCGGGCCGCGGAGATCATCTTCCCGCGGATGACGATTCGGGGGTTTGGATTCGACGTCGAGGCGTTACTCATCGCCCGGCGTCACGGACTGGAGACCGTCCAGGTCCCGGTCCATTTCCGGTACGACTCCGAACCGACGACCGTACGACTGGCGCAGGATGGCGGCACCCTCCTGTCCGACTTGGCACGCATCCGCTGGAACGATCTGCGAGGCCGGTATCGCTGAGCGACGGGTGGTCATCAACGCGGACGACTTCGGGCTCTCCGACGGCGTCACCCGCGGTATCGTCGAGGCGCACCGGGGCGGGGCCGTCACCGCGGCGTCGATGTTCGCGAACGCGCCGGGGTTTGCCGCGGCCGTCCACGCGGCGCACGAGTTACCTCGCCTGGATCTCGGTCTGCACTTCAACCTCACCGCCGGCACGCCGGTCGCGCCTTCCGCGCAGGTCTCGAGTCTGTGCCGCGCGAACGGCGACTTTCTCCCCCTGGGTGCCCTCATCCGGCGCGCCATCGCGGGGCGCGTCGATCCGGATGACGTGACCCGCGAATGCCGGGCGCAGTTGGATCGGTTGCGGACGAACGGAATCCCCGTCAGTCATCTCGACGGACACCGGCACGCGCACGTGTTGCCGGGCGTCTGGGCGGGCGTCGCCGCGGTGGCGCGGTGTGAAGGGCTACCCCTACGGAAGCCGGTCGAACCCGTTCGTCGGGGCCGGCCAGTCGTGAAGCTGGTTTTGCGGATGGCGTTTGGGTTCGTGACGCGGGACACGAAGGATGGCCCGCCGAGCCACCACTTCCGGGGGATCGGCCTGCTCGGCGCCTGGCACTTTGCTGACGCCCTCGTCGAGCTGATCGATCAGCTGCCCGCGGGCGTGACGGAAGTGATGGTGCACCCCGGTTACGTCGATGCCGACCTGCTGACCTGGGATTCCTACGGTCAGGACCGAGAGCGCGAGCTCATCGCGTTGCGCTCGCCGCAGGTGCTGACTCGGCTTACCCGGGGAGACCCGCAGCTGGTGCGGTTCGTGGACCTGTAAGACTCGTCCGCCACAGATCCACCTGGATCCCGATCCAGCAAAGCAAGCAGGGAACCGCCTGTACGGAGTACGCACGTAGGACGTCGTGCCGGTAGTGCCAGGGTACCAGGGACGTCGCGACCAGCGAAACGAGCAGCAGTGTCAGTAGTGCCAGGACCACCCGCCACCGCTCTCCCAACGTCACCGCCCAGATCCCGATTCCCGCCGTCGCAATCACATACGACGGCGACTCAGCCTGATGATTGAAGATCACGACGAAGACGAGCAGTGAGCAGAGGAAGAGGCGACGGAATCCGGGATCGCGGGCCGCGTTTCGGAGCATGACGACGGGCCCCAGGAGGGCGACGAGTCCAACCACCTGCACGGGCCAGTTCGGCCCGGCATATCCGAACCAGGTTCCGAGTATCCCCAGAACGGACTCCCCGCGCAGTACGCTGGTGGTCGTGGTGGTAGTAAACCACGCGTGATATTGCGCCGCCAGCGCGGACGGCGTGGTGACGAGCAGCGGCGTGAGGGCCAGCAGGGCGCCTGCCGCCACGAAGGTGGCGATCCGTTTGGCCCTGACGCCGGCGGGCTGTGGCGGAACCAGGGCGAAGACGCCGCCAGCCGCGGGGAAAATCTTGATGAGCGCCCCCGCCCCCGTCATGAGCGCGGCGCCGATGATTCTCTCTTCCTCGCAGGCGAGAAACGTGAAGATCAGGAGCCCCGCCACCAGCGCGTTGCTCTGGGAGTTCTGCATCGACCGGACGACATCCAGATAGATGAA
>DATNDQ010000047.1:0-33058 GCA_035553475.1 Gemmatimonadales bacterium | reverse complement strand
CCCGACAAGGTGAAATGGCTGGGCACGAGAGAACTGGACGTGTAACGACAGGCGCCGGGAGCCACTGCCCCCGGCGCCTGTTCCTCTCAACCCCGCGCCTTACTTCGCCGCCGGCACCGCCGGATGCGCGTTGGCCGCAATAAACGCCGCGATGTCGCTCTTCAGCTGCTTGGCCGAAGCCTGATTGAGATAGGCCATGTGGCCGCTCTCGTAGTAGGTGAACTTCACCCGGTCGCGGTACGTCTGATCGTATCCCAGATGATTGAACGTGTACTCGGCGTTCGCGAACGGCGTGGCCATGTCGTAGTAGCCCGCACCCACCAGCACGTGCAGATACGGATCCTTCGCCATCGCCAGCCGCAGCGCGTCCGATTCACTGGGAAATCCACTCCCGAATCCCGGAGTCGCTCCGGTGTAATCCCACTGTCCGGCATGCCCGCCCATGTAGTACTGCAAGTCACTCTGGTAGCTCAGGTCGTTGTGCAGGTAGCGCATGAAGGCGGACATGAACGCGCCGGACGGAGCGACATCGGAGGGGTCATAGTCCTGCCGCTGATTCGCCGCGTTGCCGTTGATGCCGATCATCCGGCTGTCGTAGCGACCGACCATTTCGCGCTGATCCCGTAGCAGCTCGGTCCGAAAACTCCCGGCGTCGATCCGGAGATTGTTGTTGAGCGCGAACGTCGGCGAAACCCCCGTGAACCGCGCCAACTTCTGGCCCGCCGCGGTCCGCTCGGCGTCCGTCAACGTGTTCCCCTTGGCCAGCGTGCTCGTGTAGTCGCCGAAGGCGTAGTCGCGTGCCTGCTGAACCACCTGCGCGAGTGACTGCTGCTGGAGGTCGGACGGCAGCTTCTTGTGGAACCAGGCCGTCGCCGTGTAGGTCGGCAGGAACGCCGCATACCCGACGTCATTCGGCGCGACCTGCGACAGGTACTGGAAATCGAGCACGGTGCCGAGGAGCATGATGCCGTTCAGCTCGATGCCCTCACTCTGCTGCAGCTCGCTCGCAAGCCCCGCCGAGCGGAACGTGCCGTAGCTCTCGCCGTAAAGGAACTTGGGCGACTGCCACCGGTTGTACTTGTCGAGGTAGTCGCGGATGAACTCCCCGAACATCTTGATGTCGTTGACCGCCCCGGTGTACTCGGTCGCCTTGACGCCCGGGCCCGGCCGAGAGTAGCCCGTCATCATCGCGTCGACCTGCACGAGATCCGTGACGTCGAGCGGGGAATTGGGATTGTCCACCAGGTCGTACGGGGGCGGGGGCTCCTGGCCGTTCGGCGCCATGTTCGGGTGCTTGGGGCTCATGATGCCCATCGAAAGCCAGATGGACGCCGAGCCGGGTCCGCCATTAAAGAAGAAGGTGACGGGGCGGTTGGCCGGGTCTTCCTGGTCTCGCGTGTAGGAGATATAGAAGACGGTCGCCTTCGCCTTGCCGTCGGCGTCGTGCAGCACCATCGTCCCAGCGCGGGCCGTGTAGGCGATGGCCTTGCCGTCGATGGTGATGGTATGCTGAGTGGTGGAGACCTTCTCCACGGGGGCGACGCCCGGCGTCGTGTCGGCGGCCTCGCCGCGCTGGCCGCGGGTGCCACCTGGGCCCGGCTGTTGTGCGCTGAGGGCTGCTGCCGATGCAAGCGTCGTGAGCAGGATGACCGGAAACCGCATGACCTCTCCTCCAGAATGGTTCGGTTCGGTAGGAAGCCCGGCAAATGTGGGCCCAATGGGGAGGCCCGGCAAACGAAACCTTCAGCGGATCGGGGGGTTCTATGTTCCATTCCGGATGTGCAGTTTGAGCGATAGACTGGATCATGCCCTTGGCCGTGAGGTGCCTGTGAAACGCGTTTCGGTCCTTTCACTGCTTCTGCTCTCCGCCTGCAGCTCGGCGACGTCTCCGGTCAACTCGATGAGTGGCCACTGGGTCGCTTCGTTCCAAGTCGACACCTCTGGCGCGCCCACCAGCATCTGGTCGGGCGGCTTGACGCAGATGGGGCAGTCCATCACGGGCACGGTCATCTGCGGCGCGAGCGTGGCGCAATACTCGGTCAGCGGCCAAATCGTGCAGGAACCGGGCGCCCTGGGTCTCAACCTCACGTTCATCGGCGTTGGGAACGACACGGCTCATTTCTTCGGGACGGCCCGGGATTCGGCCAATTACGGTGTGATTGCCTCGGGCAACTTCGGAGACAACGCCCCCGGTCAGTGTCTCTCCGGCACTGGGCACTGGTTCGCCCGCCAGTTCGTCGGTCCCTGACCCGCACGCCGGCGTGAAACAGACTGCCAATGCTCGCTTCGCCATCAAGGCGTGGGATGAGAAGCCGTACCGCGAGGGTGCCGATCAACCCAAGCTCACCAAAGCGACCGTCACCAAGAGCTATTCGGGTGATATCGACGGGGAAGGGCACGTCGAATACCTGATGGTCTACCGGGGGGACGGCACCGCGACGTACGTCGGAATCGAACAGGTCACCGGGCGGCTCGGCGGCAAGGCGGGCTCGTTCGTCCTCGAGCGCACGGGCGTATTCGAAGACGGCCAGGCGAAGGAGTCGTACTCGGTCATCCCCGGCTCCGGCACCGGGGCCTTGAAGGGACTCCGGGGCGCAGGCACGTCGAGCGTGGGGCATGGGATGGAGCATCCGTTCATCCTGAGCTACGAGCTCGCGTAGCGCCCTCGCCATTCACGGTGCGTCGATGCGCCGTGGCCGCACCGTCTCGACTCCGCAAATGCCGGGCACATCGCTTGCACCGTCCTGAGGCGTGAAGACCCCCCTCCCGGAACGCAACCTGGACGTCCTCCGAGCGATCGCCGTCCTCTGCGTGCTGGCCGATCACCTCTTCACGACGTGGGACATTCAATCGCCGCTCCTCACGTCCTGGGATCTGGGCCGGATCGGCGTCCTGTTGTTCTTCGTCCACACCGCTCTCGTGCTCATGGCGTCCCTGGAACGGGAAGGTCCCCGGAGCGATTGGGTGCGGGCGTTCTATCTGCGACGTGGATTGCGCATCTATCCGCTGGCCATGGCGACGATCGTGGGCGTCGTGGTGCTCGGCGTTCCGCCTCACGTCCTGAGTCACATGGTCACCGGGCAGCAACCCGTGCCGCCGACCCCCTCGACGCTGCTCGCGAACCTCACCCTCACCCAGAACCTGACCAAACAGCCGGACCTCCTCGGTGTCCTGTGGAGCCTGCCGCTCGAGGTACAGATGTACCTGGCGCTCCCTCTCTGCTTCCTGATCGCGAGGCGCGGTGTCGTCCCGACCTTGGGTGCCCTGGCGGTGGCCGTCCTGGCGGGACTCGGCATCCGGTTCTCCGGGCTTCCCGGCGTGTGGCGGCTGAGTGTCGCGCTCTTCGCGCCGTGCTTCATGGGCGGCGTGCTCGCGTATGCGATCCTGCGGCTCCGGAAGCGGACCCCGCTTCCGTCGTGGGCGTGGCCGCTGCTCCTCGTCCTCTGCCTGCCGCTGTTCGTGGCGCTCAATCCGTCGAGTGACCGTCCCGAGCGCGGGTGGCTGTTCTGTATCGGCGTGGGGTGCGCGATTCCGCTGGCCCGGAACCTCGGCGCGTCCGTGCTGACCCGGATGGCGCACGTGGTGTGTACCTACAGCTACGGCATCTACCTGCTGCATCAGCCGGCCCTGTGGTTCTCGTTTGTCGTATTGAAGGGAATCCCCATCGCCGTTCAATGGGGGGTCTGCCTGGCGCTGCTCTTCACGCTTCCGGCCATCTTCTATCACCTGATCGAGCATCCGGGCATTCAATGGGGGAAACGCTTGGTGGGACGGCATCGGGGAGCCCTGCCGGGCGCGACGCAGCTCTCGGAGGCCGGAGCGCCGTAGCGGTCCTATTGCACCTCGATGTTCATCACGGGGTGAATCTCGTCCCACTTCGCATGATTCTGCTCCCGAATTAGCGTCCCCGTGATGGCGACGTGAGTGCCGACCGGCGGAATGGTCTGGTGATCCGTGAAGCCCTGGCAGGCCGGTTTGGCGTCGGTCTGCGTCACCGTGTAATGGCAGACGATTTCGAAGACGAGATTCCCGTCTTCAGCCGACTGGTTGCCCGCGTTGATCAGATTCGCATACTGCGGGTCCACCTGCAGCCAGCCATGGGTGTCGCCGTCCGCTTCGTGACGGACGCCGTCGGGTTGGTGATGTGACTGGTGTGCGGTCGCATCGACGATGGTGCCGGTGATCGTCACACAATCCTGGAGGACCAGGAGCCGGGAAGGATTGTAGACGTGCTTCCAGCGGCCGTCCCCGCAACCGACGACGGTCGCTGATCCCGGGACGCCTGGTCCGGGGTTGATGGCCACGGGGGCCGGCGCGTTCGACACCGTCACGTACTTCGTCCACACGTATCCCGACTCGGCGCGCGCCGTCACGACGCGGTAGTAACCCGAATGAGGGGACGGATCGAGCAAGGTGAGAGGGGGCTCGCCGGGCTTCAGCAGCCTGATGGGCGCGTACTCGCTCGACGGGTCAGGCCGCAGGTTGACGTTCTGCTTGACCGTCACCGTCTGGGTGACACCTGTTTGCGCCAGCACGATCAGGAACGCCGGGAGGAGCACGCGCATCACCTCGAAGGTACGGGAAACGTCTTGACCCTGCGAATCACCGGCTCCAGCTTCTCAAGGTGAAGCTACGCCTCGCACTCTGCTTGCTGGTGGCGGTGGGTTGCAGCTCGACCGAGCCCGACCAGAATCTCACCGGGAGCTGGACCGGGACTTTCGCCACCACGAGTCCCGCCGGACCCAGCACCGCCTGGTCCGCCACCGTGACCCAGACCGGGAACGCCGTGTCCGGGTCGCTCGACTGCGCGTCGACCGAGACGTACATCGTGACGGGCAGCAACGTCCACAATGGCACGAAACTCACCCTGGTCGGCGCCTTCGGGGACACCGCCACGTTCTCGGGCACCGCGTCGAATAACCAGGGTGTGCAGGCGAGTGGGACGTTCTTCGACGGTGATGGGGCGGCGTGTCTTTCGGGCGTGGGTATCTGGCAGGGGAGGATTCAATAAGAGTTATTTCTTCGGAACCCACGCCTCCAGCTTGATATTCCGCGACGCCTCTTCGGCGTGCCCTTGCGCCTCCTTCAGCATCCGCTCGTAGTCACCCTTCCACTCCTTCGGCAGGTTCGCGCGGAAATAGGCCGCCGTCATCACATCACCGCGGGGCATCGACGTCCCCCCATGTCCCGTCGCTTCCACGTTGCCGAGAAAGCAGGTCGAGCTCCCGGTGTCCATGGCGTTCACCACCCGGCACTCGAAATGGGCGTGGCACTCCTCGAGCACCGGAACGCCCAGGCGCCCGGTGCGGTGGGGCACGGTCGCGAGCTTGTCGGCGGTGCGGCGGCTCTGAAATCCCAGGTGGTGTATGAGATCGAACTGGCCGGTGTGGAGGAGATGCAGACCGAACTTGCCCGATTCGTAAATCAGGTTGTGGCTGTAGTTGAACTTGTGGATGAAGATGGCGATGCGGGGGATGGTGGGCACGATCGAGGCGCGGATGGCCGAATCGATGATCATGCCGTTCTTCTCGGGTCCCCGCGCCGACGTGATCGCGACGACCGGGCTGGTCAGGTTCCGCAGGAGTTGGTAAACCTGGTCTGGTGGGAGCATACTTGAATATATGGGCAGCCTGTCGGAACGCTTCCTGGAACACGTGATGTCGCACCGGCTCTTTGCAAAGCCGGGGAAGGCGCTCGTCGCCGTGTCAGGCGGTCCCGATTCGCTCGCGCTGCTCGCCCTGCTCCATGAGGCAAGGGAGCACCTGGGCCTCGACCTTGTGGTTGCGCACGTGGATCACGGCATGCGGGAAGCAAGCGGCCAGGAGGCCACGAGGCTCAGCGCGTACGTAGCGTCGATGGGACTGCCATTCGAGTTGGGCGAGCTCCACCTCGGTCCCGATGCGACGGAAACTGAGGCACGCGAGGCACGGTACACCTGGCTTCGGGAGACCCAGAAACGACTGGAAGCGCGCTACATCGTCACCGCGCATCATCAGGATGATCAAGTAGAGACGATTCTCCTTCGCGTCTTGCGTGGCAGTGCCCCCGCCGGCCTCACCGGCATCAAGTCCAAGTCGCGGGGAGGTTTGGTCCGCCCGTTGCTCCCGTTCTCCAAGGCAGAGATCGAACGACTCCCGACTCCCGGCGCCTTTCAAGCCTTTAAGGATCCCGCCAACAGCGATCCCAGACATCTCCGATCCTGGGTCAGGACCACGCTCCTTCCTCTTATTACGGGCCGGCTGGGCGATCGGGCTCGGAGCGACCTCTTGAACCTCGGCCGGCACGCGTCGCGGGACGCGAGGGCGTGGAGCGCACTCCCCGAACTCCTTCCGGAGCTTGATGTTCGCTTCACGCCGGGCTCCTTCAGCGTTGCCCGGCTCCCCCTCGCTGGGTATGATGCACCAGTAGCCGCGGCACTCCTCCGCGCCGCAGCCCGCCGGGCTGGAATTCCGCTCGGGCCCCGGCATGCCCTCCGCCTCCACGAGTTGGCCAAGCGACAGTCGGGACGGCGCGTGGAATTGGGAGGTAACTGGGTGGGGGAGGCGGTCTTCGATCGGCTCACGGTAGGCACCGTGCCCGATCACCCGCGCGAAGCCATCTCCATGCGGGAGGCCGGCACGGCGGTGTTCGGCGACTACCGGCTGGCGTGGCGCATGGAGAAGGCACCCGCCCGGATGGAGCGTGCCGGGTGGACCACCTGGGTGGCTGGGCTCGAGGGCGGTCTCGTGATTCGGGCTCCACAAGCGGGGGACCGGTTGGCACCGCTGGGTGGCGTGGGAAGACGGGAAGTGCGACGGCTGTTGATGGAAGCACGGGTGCCGCGTGCCGCACGGGCAGGGTACCCGCTCCTGGCGGAGGGTGAAACCATCGTCTGGGTCCCGGGCATCTGTCGCGGTGAGGCCCGGGTCCCGCAACCCGGAACTCCGGCGGTGCGGCTCGATGTTACCGAGTACAACGAGGCCTAAGCAGACCGGCGGCCGGGAGCTCGCGCGGATCGTCTTCACTCAGGAGACGATCGCGAAGCGGGTGGCCGAATTGGGCCAGGAGATCACGGCGGCGTACCCCGACGGGGAGCTGCTGGTGCTGGGCCTGTTGAAGGGGAGCTTCATCTTTCTTGGGGATCTGGTGCGGCAGATCGACCGGCCGCTACAGGTCGATTTCCTGGTCGCGGCCAGCTACGGGGCCGACACCGTTTCGAGTGGCACCGTACGGCTGCTGTACGACCCTGAAACCCGGCTGGATGGGAAGCACATATTGGTAGTGGAGGACATCGTGGACACCGGGAAGACCCTGAACCGCCTCCTGTCGATTCTGGCGGCCCGGAGCCCGAAGAGCCTGGAGATCTGCGCGCTCTTGCATAAGCATGTGGCGGAGCACTTGGGCCGTGAGGTGAAGTTCGTGGGGTTCGATTGCCCGAAGGAGTTCATTGTGGGGTATGGCTTGGATCACGCGGAGAATTTCCGGCACCTTCCTTATATAGCGAGCTTGCGGTAGATGGCCACGCGTTTGCCCCCGCGCGAGCGGGAATTCAGCTGGAGCCGGACCTTCCGGACCTTTTCGTTCTGGGCGCTGCTGCTCGTAGGAGCGGTGGCGTTGGTCCAGTTTGCGGCCAACAAGAAGCAGGACACGGCGGACATCAGCTTCTCGGATTTCGCGACGCAGCTCGATGCGCAGAACATCGCGGCCGTGGAGATCACCGACAAGCAGGAAGTGAAGGGCGACTTCCGGCACGTCATCAGCTACAAGGGCCACGACGTGGAGCACTTCACGTCGCTGCTCCCCTTCGACGCCACCGACGCGTGGATCACGAATCTGCGCACCAAGAACGTCGACGTGACTGCCAAGGAGCCCAAGCAGTCTTTCGGCGTCATCCTCCTCAATCTGTGGCCCCTCCTCCTGTTCGCCGCGGTGATGATCTATCTCATCCGGCAGATGCAGCAGGGCGGGAACCGCGCCTTCGCGTTCGGGAAGTCCAAGGCCAAACTGCTGGCCGGTGACACCCCGAAGGTGACGTTTGCCGACGTCGCGGGGTGCGATGAAGCCAAGCAGGAGCTCGAGGAAATCATCGACTTTCTGAAGGACCCGCAGCGCTTTCAGCGCCTCGGCGGACGTCTGCCCAAGGGTGCGCTGCTCGTCGGCCCGCCCGGAACGGGGAAGACGCTGCTCGCCAAGGCCGTCGCCGGGGAAGCGGGCCGTCCGTTCTTCTCGATGTCCGGCTCCGACTTCGTCGAGATGTTCGTCGGCGTGGGTGCGTCCCGCGTCCGCGACCTCTTCGAGCAGGGCAAGGCCCACGCGCCGTGCATCATCTTCATCGACGAGATCGACGCCGTCGGCCGCCATCGCGGGGCCGGCCTTGGCGGCGGGCATGACGAACGCGAGCAGACGCTGAACCAGCTGCTGGTCGAGATGGACGGCTTCGAATCGAATGACGGCGTGATCCTCCTCGCCGCCACCAACCGGCCCGACATCCTCGATCCCGCGCTCCTCCGCCCCGGCCGCTTCGACCGCCAGATCGTGGTCGACATGCCGGACGTGAAGGGCCGCGAACAGATCCTGCGCGTTCACACGCGGAAGATCCCGCTCCAGCCCAACGTGGACCTGGAACGGATCGCGCGCGGCACGCCCGGGCTCTCGGGTGCCGAGCTGTCCAATGTCGTGAACGAAGCCGCGCTCCTGGCGGCCCGGCGGAACAAGCAGCAGGTCGAGAACGTGGACCTCGAGGACGCCAAGGACAAGGTGATGCTGGGCCTGGAGCGCCGGTCCATGGTCGTGACCGAGGAGGAGCGGAAGCTGACCGCCTACCACGAGGCGGGGCACGCGCTGGTCAGTCTCCACGTGCCGGCCACCGATCCGCTCCACAAAGTCACCATCATTCCGCGCGGCCGCGCGCTCGGCGTGACGCACTGGCTGCCCGAAGAGGACCGGCACAATTACACGAAGGAATACATCCACTCGCGCCTCGCCACCGCGTACGGCGGGCGCGTGGCGGAGGAGCTGGTGTTCGGAGCGGAGAAGGTGACCACCGGCGCCGCGCAGGACATTCAGCAGGCCACCGATCTGGCGCGCCGGATGGTCACGCATTTCGGCATGAGTGACGCGGTCGGGCCCATCGCCGTCGGTGACCGCGACTCAGAAATCTTCCTGGGCCGGGAAGTCATGCAGCGCCACGAGGTCTCCAACAAGACCGCCGAGCTCGTCGATCAGGAGCTGAAGCGGATTCTGTCGGACGCGTTCGAGAAGGCCCGAACGATCCTGACCGAGCACCGGGATCAGCTGGACCGCCTGGCTGCCGCGCTGGTGGAGCGGGAAACGCTGGACCGCAACGAGGTCGACCTCGTGGTCGCGGGGCAGACGTTGCCCCCGGTTATCCGCCCGCCGACCCCCGGGAGTCCGTCCCCCGTCACGCCTGCCCGTCCCGCGTCCATTCCGGCCCGCGGCGTCCTCGGCTCTCCGCCCCCCGAGCCCGCCGGAGCGTGAAGCTCACCGCGCTCGCCGCGCACACGCCTCAGGCCGTGCGCGCGGCGCTCGCGGCCCGCGGCTGGGAAAGCCAGCCCGCCTGGTTCGCCTCCGTCGGCGTCCAGTCCCTCACCATCCTCATCGAAGACATCGGCGAACCAGAGCGTGAAGCCCTGGTGCACTGGGGTGCGCGCGCCGGCGCCGACGTCCTGACCGGGGATGGGTGGGCCCTGGTCTCGACGGCCACGAGCCGTCTGGCCGTACTCGCGCGCCCCGATCGCGCCCCCGTCGAGCTTGCCGGCCTCACCTCCGAGATCGCGGGATTTCTGGTCACGCACGCCGAGCCGAGAGCGTCCTGGGCCGTCGCCGGCGGCGCGATTAGGCTCGATCACCCGGTCGTCATGGGAATCGTCAACGTCACTCCCGATTCCTTCTCTGACGGCGGGCAGTACGCCGCGACGGATCTCGCGATCGCGCGGGCCGAGCAGTTGGCGTCGGATGGGGCCACCATCCTCGACGTGGGCGGCGAGTCGACGCGCCCAGGAGCGGGCGTCGTGCCGCCCAAGGAGGAGATCGCCCGGGTCCTTCCGGTTATCACGGCGATCGTCCAGCGGAAGCTGGGGACCGTCTCGGTGGATACCCGGAAGGCCGACGTGGCCCGGGCGGCGCTGGACGCGGGGGCGGCGATCGTGAACGACGTGTCGGGTCTCTCGTTCGACCGGCGTCTGGCGGCCGTGACGGCGGAAACGGGGGCTGGGGTCGTGCTGATGCACACGCGGGGAACCCCCGATACGATGGATTCGCTCGCGACCTACGGGCACGTGGCCGCGGAGGTTGCTGGGGCACTGAAGGAAGCGGTGGGCCGGGCATTGGACGGGGGAATCGAGCATGCCCGGATCGCGGTCGACCCCGGTTTCGGGTTCGCCAAGGACGCCGAGCAGAATCTCCGGCTCCTCGATGAACTGGCCACCGTCGCCGGCGTCGGCTATCCTGTAGTCGTCGGCCCGTCCCGCAAGCGGTTTCTCGGAGCCGTGACCGGGCGGCCGGTGGAGGACCGGGATCGTGCCACGGCGGTCGCCTGTGCGCTGGCCTGGGAACGTGGAGCCAGGATTTTCCGGGTGCATGATGCGGCTCTGACCGTGGAAGCTCTGAAACTCGCCGCCGCCGTGAGGCCCAACGCGTGAATCTCGACGCCTACAAGTTTCTGCTCCCCAAGCTGTGGCCCGACGCGTTCGAGATCCTCGTCGTCGCGTTCGTCATCTATCGCTTCCTGCTGTTCCTCGTCGGCACGCGTGCGATGCAGATCGTCGTGGGACTCGTGATCGTCTCGCTGGTCTACGCGGGCGCCACCGTCGCGCAGCTGACGATGATCAGCGAAATCCTCCGCGTCGTATTCGCCGTGGCGCCCTTCGCCGCGGTCGTCGTTTTCCAGCCGGAGCTCCGCAACGCACTGGCGAAGCTCGGGCAATCGCGGTTCATGCGTGCGTTCGCCCGCGGGGACCGTCAGTCGGTCGCGGAAGAGATCGCCGAAGCGATGGGGCGGCTGTCCCGCGCCGGGACGGGCGCCATCATCGCGGTGGAAGGGGACATCGGCCTCGAAGAATTCATCTCGTCAGGCGTGCCGATGGAAGCGAAAGTCTCGGCGGACCTGCTCACGACGATTTTCACGCCGTACTCGCCGCTCCACGACGGCGCGGTGCTCATTCGCGGCGATCAGATCATCGGCGCGGGATGTGTCCTGCCGCTCACGCAGTTCAAGGTCGCCGACAAGTCTCTCGGCACCCGGCACCGTGCCGCGCTCGGCCTCTCCGAGGAGAGCGATGCGACGGTCCTGGTGGTGTCCGAGGAGACATCCACCATTTCCGTGGCCAGCCACGGCATCCTCCACCGGCCCCTGACCCCGGATCAGGTCCGGGATCTGCTGTCGGGCGCCGCGACGAACCTCGAAGGAACCGAACGTTTGTCCACCCGCATGACGGCCATTCCTGAATAGCTCGCTAAGTCGCCAAGTCGCTAGGTCGCCAAGTACTTAGCGTCCTAGCCACTTAGCCTCTTAGCGTCTAATCCATTACTTTCCCCGGTCATGGATTTTCCGGGCCTCGCGGAGCGCTTGGGGCACATACGGTCTGAGATCACCCGACGCCAGCAGGCGGGCGGCTGGACGCACCCGGTGACGGTGCTCGCCGTCACGAAGGGGTTCGGACCCGACGCGGTGAAAGCCGCGCTTGATGCCGGATTGACCGGCGTGGGTGAGAATCGGGTACAGGAAGCCCTGGAGAAGATGGAGCACGCGGAGTGCCGCGGTGCGGAATGGCACTTGATCGGCCACCTCCAGCGCAACAAGGCGAAGTTCGTGCCGGGGAAGTTCGTCTCGGTGCAGTCGGTGGACTCGGTGGAGCTGGCGGAGGAGCTGGACCGCCGGGCCTCAGCACAAAAGGTGAGGCTGAGCGT
The DNA here is from genome assembly GCA_035553475.1 of Gemmatimonadales bacterium. Classification (GTDB taxonomy): domain Bacteria; phylum Gemmatimonadota; class Gemmatimonadetes; order Gemmatimonadales; family GWC2-71-9; genus 40CM-2-70-7. The sequence continues at coordinate 21,151 of DATNDQ010000047.1, read as the reverse complement.
ACTAGTGCAGGTGAACGTGGCGGGTGAGACGCAGAAGAGTGGATGCGAGCCGGCAGAGGTCCCCGGGCTGGTCCGGCGGCTGACGGGGCTCGAGAGCCTGACGGTGGACGGGCTGATGGCGATGGCGCCGCTCACCGATGACGAAGCGATCCAACGCCGGGCCTTCCGGGGACTCCGGGAGATCCGCGATCGACTGAAGGAGGACGGCATATGGCTGCAGACCCTCTCAATGGGGATGTCCGGCGACTTCGGTACGGCAGTCCAAGAGGGAGCAACGCTGATCCGCTTGGGTACCGCCCTCTTCGGAGCGAGGACGACATGACCGGTTCGCCCGAAGCTCCCGAGGCCGCCTTCGCGCTCACGCCGCTCGACATCCGGCGCCAGGAGTTCCGGCGCACGTTGCGCGGATACGATCCCGTAGGCGTGGAAGACTTCCGCATGCGGGTGGCCGACGAGCTCGAGAAAGTGATTCGGGAGCGCTCGGTCCTCGAAGAGCGGGTGTCCGCGCTCACCGACCAGCTCCGCGTATTCCGGGAACGTGAGAATGCGATGAACGAAGCCCTCGTCGCTGCCCAGCAGCTCCGGGCCGAGACGCGGGAGACGGCGGCGCGCGAGGCGCAGGTCATCAACCGCGAGGCGCAGGCGGAGGCGCGGACGATCACGGACGACGCCCGCAAGACCGAGGCGGACATCCGTGAGCGGGTGGCCGAGGTGCAGCGGCAATTCCAGGGATACCTGGCGGGGTTCCGGGCGCTCCTCGAGCGTCAGGCCGCCGAGCTGCGGGCGCTGGAACGGCAGGACGGGTGAGGGAACCGCTGAACTCGCCTCGCGCCTGATGCCGTACCCGCAGCTGCCCACCGATCTCACCGCGGACGCGCTGGAGAAACAGCTCCTCGCGACGTGGAAGCACGAGCGCCTCTTTCCCCGGGTCCAGGAAAGCGCGCGCTACGGGCCGCCCTATGTGTTCTTCGAAGGGCCGCCCACGGCCAACGGCCGCCCCGGGATTCACCACGTCTTCGCGCGCACCATCAAGGATTTGATCTGCCGCTTCCAGTCGATGCAGGGGAAGAGCGTCACCCGCATCGCCGGATGGGACACGCACGGCCTGCCGGTGGAGATCGAGGTCGAAAAGCAGCTCCAGATCTCGGGCAAGAAGCAGATCGAAGCGTACGGCGTGGAGGCCTTCAACAAGCTCTGCCGGGATTCGGTCTTCACCTACAAGACCGACTGGGAGTCGCTCTCCGACCGGGTGGGATACTGGCTCGACTACGAGCACCCCTACGTCACGTACTCCAACGAATACATCGAGACCGTCTGGTGGCTGCTCCGGCGCCTCTATGACAAGGCGCTGCTCTATCGCGGCTACAAGGTGCTCCCGTACTGTCCTCGCTGCGGCACGGCGCTGTCGTCGCACGAGCTGGCGCAGGGATACGAGAGCGTGCAGACCAACTCGGTCTTCGTCTCGTTCCCGCTCGAGAAGGAACCGAATCGCCAGCTCGTGATCTGGACCACGACTCCGTGGACGCTGCTCGCCAACGTCGCCGTCGCCGTGCACCCCGATCTCGAGTACGGCGAATACGAGCTGGACGGCGTTCGGTACATCGCGTCGTCCGCGCTCGCCCCGTCGATCCACGTGGGCGGCAAGCCGCTCACGTCGGGCACTCAGGTAAAGGGGTTCCTGGGACGTGACCTCATCGGACTCCGGTATACGCGTCCTCTCGAGGTGGTGCCCCTGCCGCAGGAAGGGCAACGCGGCGTCGTGGTGGCGGGCGGATTCGTGTCGGCGGAAGAGGGATCGGGGCTCGTCCACATGGCGCCGGCCTTCGGCGCCGACGACTACGCCGTCTCGCAGCAGTACGGGCTCGCCTTCGTGAATCCGGTCGCCCTCGACGGGACCTTTACCGGCACGCGGTGGCCTGAGATCGAGGGCAAGCTCGTCACCGACAAGGAAACCAACCGGCTGGTGATCGAGCGCCTCAAGAAGGACGGGCGCTGGCTCGATACCAAGCCCATCACCCACACCTATCCCTTCTGCTGGCGGTGCGACTCGGCCCTCATCTACTACGCCAAGAGCTCGTGGTTCATCCGGACCACGGCGTTCAAGGCGCGGATGATCGAGCTCAACGCGCAGGTGGACTGGCATCCGGCCGAGGTGGGGAGCGGCCGCTTCGGCGGCTGGCTCGAGAACAACGTCGACTGGGCGCTCTCCCGCGACCGGTATTGGGGCACGCCCCTCAACGTCTGGGAGTGCGACCGCACACCCGAGCACCGGGACGTCATCGGCGGGTACGGAGATCTCGCGGCGCGGTGGGGGAAGGACCTGCCCGCGACCTTCGATCCCCACAAGCCCTACATCGACGGGTACACGTGGACCTGCGCGACCTGCGGGGGGACGATGCGCCGGGTACCTGAGGTGATCGACGCCTGGTTCGATTCGGGGTCCATGCCGTACGCCCAGTGGCACTATCCCTTCGAGCACGCCGCGGATTTCCAGGCACACTTCCCGGCGGATTACATCTGCGAAGGGGTGGACCAGACGCGCGGATGGTTCTACTCGCTGCTCGCGATCGCCGCGGGTGCGTTCGACGCGCCGGCGTTCAAGCACGTCATCGTGAACGAGCTGGTGCTGGACGCGCAGGGCCAGAAGATGTCGAAGAGCCGCGGGAACGTCGTGAACCCGTGGTCCGCCATCGAGCAGTACGGCGCCGACGCCATCCGCCTCTATCTGCTCGGGCAGAGCCAGGTCTGGCTCCCCAAACGGTTCGACGCGAAGCAGATCCCCGAGCTCGCGGGTGGCTTCCTCAATACCCTGCGCTCGACGTACGACTTCTTCGCGCGCTACGCCGAGGACTGGACGCCGCCGGCGGAAGGGAAGGAAGTGCCGTTCGAGGAGCGGCCCCTGGTGGACCGCTGGCTGTTGGCACGGCTCGACGAGGTTGTGGCCGCGGTGCGGCAGGCGTGGGGCGGATACGACGTGACGGCGGGTGTGCGCGCGATCATGGATTTCGTCACGGAAGATCTGTCCCGCTGGTACGTCCGCCGGAATCGGCCCCGCTTCTGGGCGCCCGACCGGGCCACGGACCCGCTGGCCCTCGAAGCGATTCACGAAGCCCTGACGGGCGCGGCGCGGCTGCTCGCGCCCGCGGCACCCTTCCTGTCGGACTGGCTCCACCGCGCCCTGACCGGAACCTCCGTCCACCTGGCGCCGTTTCCCGGGGATCGCGGGCGCCGGGATCAGGGGCTCATGGACGCCATGGCGGCGGTACGGCGGCTGGCGTCTCTGGCCCACGCCGGACGGCAGGAGAAGGGGCTGAACGTCCGCCAGCCCCTGGCGCGCCTCCAGGTGGCGGTACCGGCCTCGGTGAAGGGCCCGGCCTTGGCAGACCTGTTAGATATCTTGGCCTCTGAAGTCAACGTGAAAAACGTGGAAGTGGTCGAATCGGATCACGACCTCGTGAGCTTGAAGGGGAAGGGCAACTTCCGGAGCCTCGGCAAGCGGTATGGCAAGGACACGCCGAAAGTGGTCGAGGCGATCGCAGGGCTGACGCCCGAGCAGCTGCAGTCACTCGAGCGCGGTGAAACGGTGCGTGTCGGGGAGTGGGAGGTCACGCCCGAGGACGTCACCATCACCCGGGAAGTCACGAGCGACTGGGTCGTGCAATCCGACGGGCCGTATGTGGTGGCACTCGATCCGCACCTGACCTCCGATCTGGAACAGGAAGGGTTGGCGCGGGAAGTTGTGAACCGGGTGCAGCGACTCCGCAAGGATGCGGGGTATGAATACACGACGAGGATTGAGCTGGGAATTTCGGGCGACGCCGGCGTGGTGGCCGCCTGTGAAGCGTATCAGGATTTCATCGCCGGGGAAACGCTGGCGAAGAAGCTGGTGTTCGGTCCGCTGACGGAGGCGGACCAGCGCAGGGACGTCGACATCGACGGACGCACGGTGACCCTCGCCGTGCGACGCCACGAGGGAAGAAAGGGCACGCGATAACATGCCGACGAAGGCCAGCACGAAGAGCAGCAAGAGCGGATTGAACAAGAAGCAGCTCGCGCACCTCGAGAAGCGGTTGCTCGAGGAGCGCGCCCGGGTCATGAAGGAGCTCGGTCACTACGACGAGTCCTTCAACTCGAGCCTGCAGAGCGCCAATGGCGATCTGTCGAGCTACTCCTTCCACATGGCGGACCAGGGCACCGATGCGATGGAGCGGGAGAAGGCCTTCCTCTTCGCGTCGCAGGAGGGGCGGTATCTCTGGCACGTGAACGAGGCCCTGCGGCGGCTGTATCGCACGCCCGAGAAGTTCGGCAAGTGCGAGCAGTGCGGCGAAGAGATCGGCTTCGACCGGCTCGACGCGCTGCCCCACGCGCGCCTGTGCATCAAGTGCAAGGCGAAGGAAGAAGATGGAAAGCGGCGCTGATCGCCGGCTCTTCTGGTTCACCGCGGTGGGGGTGATCGCGGCCGACCTGATCACCAAGGTGATCGCGGCCAGCGCCCTGGCGACGCGTCCACGTCCGCTGGTCGGGGACTACGCGGTCCTGCGGCTGGTCTACAACGAGGGCGCCGCGTTCGGCATCTCCCTCGGTCCCGCCTCCCGCTGGATTTTCCTCGTCCTGGCGCTGATCGCGCTGGTGGTCCTCGGCGCGATGGTGCGGGCCACCAAGCCCGGCGACAGGCTCCGCCTGCTGGCGCTCGCGCTGGTCTGTGGCGGCGCGGCGGGCAACCTGCTCGACCGCATCCGGTCGGCGCAGGGGGTCGTGGACTTCATCGAAGTCGGCATCGGCGCCCACCGCTTCCCGACCTTCAACGTCGCCGACTCGGCGATTACCATCGGAGCGATCGCTCTGGCGGTCTCGCTCTGGCTGGAAGGCCGGCACGTGGCGCACACGGCTCCGGTGCCGCCGCCTCCCCCTGACACCGCGAAGGAGGCTGGAGCCGCCACGCCGTGAGTGGCGTGACGGTATCCTTCTCCATCGTCGTCGCGGTGACGGAGCGGCTGGACCGCTTCCTCGCCGATCAGCTCTCCCTCTCGCGAACCCAGGCGGCCCGGCTCGTCGCCGACAAGCGCGTGGCCGCCGCCGGGAAAACCCTGCGCGCGTCGGCGCTCCTCGAGCGCGGCACCGAAGTCACCGTCGCATTTCCCCCCGAAGCGCAGGTCCGCACCTACGCACCCGCGCACGCCGATCTCTCGTTCGTCTACGAAGACGACGACCTCGCGGTACTGGACAAGCCCGCGGGGCTGGTCGTGCACCCCGGACCCGGCCACTGGAACGACACCCTCGTCAACGTGCTTGTGGGCCGCGGGATGGACCTGTCCGAGGGGGGCGGCGAGGGCCGACCGGGAATCGTGCACCGGCTGGATCGGGACACGTCAGGCCTGTTGCTGCTCGCCAAGACCGATCTCGCGCACCGGCGGCTCGCCGGCGCCATCGAACGCCGCGAGGTCCGGCGGGTGTATGCGGCGGTCACGTGGGGACACCTGGCGAAGAGCCCGCTGGACATCGAAGCGCCCATCGGCCGGAATCCCAAGGATCGGAAGCGCATGACGGTGGCGGCAGGGGGCCGGCACGCCGTGACCCATGCGGCGGTGATCGCGCGGTTCGAGCTGACGGAGCTTTTGCGCGTGCGGCTCGGCACGGGGCGCACTCACCAGATCCGCGTGCACCTCGGTCACGTCGGGCATCCGGTGGTAGGGGACCGCGACTACTCGTTCGGGGGCGCCCGTCGCGTCACCCCCTCTCTCCGGAGGGCCGCCGAGGCACTCGACGATCTCGCGCCGCGGCAGTTGCTACACGCCGCGCTGCTCTCGTTCAAACACCCGGTGTCGGGCGCTCCCGTGGAAGTCCGGTCGGAGTGGCCCGAGGATTTGCGTGCCGCACTCGCGGAAACGAGTGGCGACGCGAATTTGCTTGCTCAACGCAACCCCTTGCAGTATCTTGGTTTCTTCGATTCTGATGATTGATTCAGCGGTCGTTCGGCTGCTCGTTTTCCGGGTAGGGACGCTCTCCTGCGCGGCCGAAGTCGAGACCGTACGGGAGATTCTGCCGCGTCTCACCGTGACGCGGATCCCCGGTGCACCCCCTGAAGTCGCGGGAATGGTGAATGTCCGGGGCGCGTTGGTGACGGTGGTGGACGGGTGGCGGGCGCTGGGCCAGGCCGCGCCCGAACCGGGGAGCGGCACCACCGTGCTCCTCGAAGTCGAAGGCGGGCGCCGGCTGATGGGGCTCGCGGTCGACGAAGTGCTGGACCTCTTGGCCGTGTCGGGGGAGGCGCTGGAGCAGCGGCAGTCCCTTCCGGGTCTCGACCCGACCATTGTGCGTGCGGTCGGCCGCCGCGGCACCCAGGCGTTCGTAGTCCTCGATACCGACCGGTTGCTCGGTCCCATTCTGTCTTCCTAGGGAGGTCGTGTGAGTCACACGGTTCTCGTCTGCGACGACGCCATCTTCATGCGGACGATGATCAGCGACATTCTCGCGCAGGCGGGGTTCGAGGTCGTGGGTGAGGCCGAGACCGGCGCCCAAGCGGTGGAGAAATACAAGCAGCTGAAGCCCGACCTGGTCACCATGGACATCGTGATGCCGGATATGGGCGGCATCGACGCGGTCCGGGAGATCGTGAAGGGCGACCCCGACGCGAAGGTCCTGATGTGCAGCGCGATGGGGCAGCAGGCCCTGGTGGTGGAAGCGATCCAGGCCGGTGCCAAGGACTTCGTGGTCAAACCTTTCCAACCGTCCCGGGTGCTCGAGGCCGTCCAGCGGGTCCTCGGGTAAGGAATGGATCTATCGCAGTACGCCGAGTTGTTCGCGGCCGAAGCCCGCGAGCACTTGAGCGCATGTAACCAGTTGCTGTTGCAGTGGGAGCGCGCGCCGGGCGCTCCGGAACCCGTCACCGGCCTCTTCCGCGCCGTCCACACCATCAAGGGGATGGCCGCCACGATGGGGTACAGCGTGGTGGCGGACTTGGCGCACCGGATGGAGAACCTCCTCGACGCGTTGCGCCGGGGAGCGGTTCCTCCCGGCGACGACGTGCTCCAGCTCCTGTTCCGGTCGACCGACGCGCTGGAGCGCGCGGTGGGGCTCGCGGTGGGCGGCAAGGACCGCGAGGCCGATACGCGCGGACTCGTCGCGGAGCTCGACCGGGCGGCGGCGAAGGCCGGCGCTCCCCCGGCCGGATCGGCGGCTCGGCCGTCCGGTCCGGAAGAACTGCCGGCCGCGGGACGTCCGTCACTTCCGGCGCTGGCGATTCCCGAGCTGGTGTCGCCGGCGGCGGGGCGACTGGTGCAGGTGATGCTGCGGCCGGACGCGCAGCTCAAGGCGGGGCGAGCGCTGCTCGTGCTCAAGCGCGTCGAAGCGCTGGGCCGGGTGAGCGGGGTTACCCCCCCGCAGGCCGCGTTCGAGTCCGACGATTTCGACGGACGGTTTGCGTTCCGGCTGGACGGGGATGCGGCGCCGGACGTGATCGAGAAGGCGGCGCGCACGGCGGGGGACGTCGAGCGCGTGGTGGTGGGGGAGCGGGAGGCGGAGGCGCCCCAGTTGGACGCCATCGCCGGCCCGGGCGATGGGGGCCGCGCCCGGCACATCCGCGTGGACCTCCGGCGCCTCGACGTGCTGATGGACCTGATCGGCGAGCTGACGACGGCACGCGGCCGGCTCAATCAGTTGGCGGGAGACCGCCGCGACGGCCCGCTCGACGATGTGGCCTTGCAGATCTCGCGGCTCTCTTCGGACCTGCAGAACGAGATCGTCCAGGCCCGCATGACGCCGGTATGGCAGGTGTTCGACCGGTTTCCGCGGCTCGTCCGGGACATCGCGCGGCAGCTCGAGCGCCATGTGTCGTTCCGGGTGGAAGGGAAGGAGATCGAGCTCGATCGCGCGATCCTCGACGAGCTCGGCGATCCGCTCCTCCACCTCCTGCGGAACGCCGTGGATCACGGCATCGAGCCGTCGGCGGAGCGGCGGAAAGCGGGAAAGAAGGAAGAAGGCGAAGTGGTGCTCGCGGCGGTGCGGGAACGCGCCAGCGTGGCGATCACCATCTCGGACGACGGACGCGGCATCGACCGGAAGAAGATTCTCCAGAAGGCGAAGGCCGAAGGCGCGGTCGACGCTCACGTCGACGCGCTGACCGACGATCAGCTGCTCCGCGTCATTGCCCGGCCGGGATTTTCGACCGCCGCGGCCGTGACGAACGTGTCGGGGCGGGGGGTCGGGATCGACGTGGTGATGAGCCGCATCCGGGCGCTTGGTGGCACGGTCGAGATTCACACCGAGATCGGCAAGGGCACCACTTTCGTCCTCCGGATGCCGGTGACGCTGGCCATCGTGCGCGCGTTGATCGCCGGGGTGGGGACGGAGCGCTACGCGCTGCCGCTCACGTACGTCTCGGAGACGGTCGAGTTCGGCACCGTCCCGACGACGATGATGGAAGGACGCGAAGCGATGGTGTTGCGGGACCGGGTGGTCCCGCTCGTGCATTTGCGCGACCTGCTCGGCGTGGTGGGCGACGCGCCGCCCCCGCGGCGGCCGGTGATCGTGCTGGAGATGGGAGAACGACGCACCGGCGTGGTGGTGGATGGGATGCTGGGGCAGCAGGAAATCGTGGTGAAGGGGTTCGAGGCGCCGCGGGGCACGCTGCCGGTGTTCAGTGGAGCGACCATCATGGGTGACGGGGTGCCGGCGTTGATTCTGGACGCCGGCGGACTGCTGTAGGCGGGAGAAAGTCATGGACGACGTCCGCGATTTGAAGACGCTGCAGATCGACGCCCTCCGCGAGGTGGCCAATATCGGGGCCGGCCACGCCGCGACCGCGCTGTCGCAGCTCACCAACCGCCGCATCATGATCTCGGTGCCGCAGATCAACATCACGCGGCTCGAAGACGTCCCCAACCTGCTGGGGAATCCGCAGGACGTCGTCGCCGCGGTCCTGATGCACATGCTCGGCGACCTGACCGGCCGCACGCTGCTCCTGTTTCCGGAGCAGACGGCGCGCCGGCTCTGCGACATGCTGCTGCGCCGCCCCGAGAAGACCACGACGGCGTTCGATCAGCTGGAGCAGTCGGCGTTGAAGGAAGCGGGGAACATCCTCTCGGGCGCCTACATGAACGCCCTGTCCGACTTCATGGGGATGCTGCTCCTGCCGTCGGTGCCGTCGCTGGTGGTGGATCTCTCGGCCGCCGTCCTGACCACCACCTATCTGAACTTCGGCCACGACCGCGATTTCGTCTTCTGTGTGGAAACGGAGTTCCGCTTCGACGCCGAGGACGGCCTGCGGGGGCACTTCCTGCTCCTCCCCGACCTGGCGTCGCTCAAGGCGATCTTCGACGCCATCCGCGTGACCTGACCCGTGGCGGCAGCGGCGCTCTCCGACAAGGACCTCGCCGTCCTGCGGTCGTTTGCCCGCCGGATCGACCCTTCGGACGCCGGGGCGCATAACAACCTCGGCGTTTTGTATTACCAGAAGGGCCTCGTCTCGGAGGCGATCGCCGAGTTCACGCGCGCCCTCGAGCTCGACGCCAAGATGCAGGTTGCCCAGCGCAACCTGGAAATCGCCTACCACAACAGCGGGTACTACGACCAGCTGGTCGCCCAGCTGCGGGAGCGGCTCCGCGCCGCGCCCGATGAGCGGGATGCCCGCTGGGAGCTGGGGCGCGCGTATCACATCCTCGGCGTCTATGACGCCGCCGTGGGAGAATTCGAGCAGCTCCTCGCCCATCACCCGAAAGACACCGCGGCCATGCTGCAGCTGGGGCAGGCCGAAAAGAGCCGCGGCCGGTTCGAGGCCGCGACCGAGTGGCTCCTCAAGGCGCAGGAGCTCGAGCCCACGTCCTCGGTGGTCCAGTTCTACCTCGGCGAGGTCTACTACAACCGCGGCCTGAACGACGCGGCGCTCACGGCACTGCAGCGCGCCGTGGAGCTGAACCCCGACAACGCGAACGCCCACTACCTCATGGCCTTCGTGCTGGGCGACATGGGCCGGCACCAGGACGCACGGACGGCGTCGAAACGCGCCATCGAGCTGAATCCGCCGCTCGCGCGCGCGCAGGCCAACCTCTCGCTCGAGCGGTACAACGCCGAGCGGAAGAGCCAGCAGCTGCGGCTCCGCGATCTCCCCGAGACCGAAGTCATCGAAGGCGCCGAGCTCGCGCACTACAACCTGGGGCTCGCGTTCCGGCAGAAGGGCTACTACGCCGAGGCGCTCCGGGAATACCGGCTCGCGCTCGACCGCGGCGAAGACCGGCGGATGACCCTGCAGGCGATGGCGGAGGTGCATCTTCTGCGGCGCGATCTCGCGGCGGCGCTCGAGCTGTACGACACGCTCCTGCAGGAGGTGCCGCAATCGCCGAAGCTGTGGAACGAGCGAGGCGTGGTCCTGCATCAGGCGGGCCGAACCGACGACGCGCTCGTCGCCTACCGGCAGGCGATCGAAGTGGACGGGCGCTACGCGCTCGCGTGGAACAACACCGGGGTGGTGCTGGGCCACAAGGGCGCCACCGACGAAGCCATCGAATCATTCCGGCAGGCGCTCCGGGCACAGAGCGATTTCCCCGTCGCGCGGCTCAACCTCGCGCTGCTGCTCTTTCACCTGCGCCGGTTCCAGCTGTCGCTCGAAGCCTACCGGGCCGTCCTCAGTGAACAGCCCAAGTCGGCGCCGGCGTGGAATGGCGTCGGGCTCGTGCTCCTCGAGCTCAAGCGGTACCCGGATGCCCGCAACGCATTCGCCCGCGCCGTGGAGGCCGAGGCGGACCACGCGGGCGCGCACTACAATCTCTCGTTCGCCCTCTCCAATCTCGGGGATTTCGACGGGGCGCTCCGCGCGACCAAGCGCGCACTGGAGCTGGACCCGTACTACGTATCGCAGAAGTTCCAGCTCACCATCGACCTGCAGTTCGAGAAGACGACTATCGGAGTCGCGCCGGAGATCTCCGCCGACGTCTCGACCGAGACGCTCGGGACGGACTTCTCGTTCGACCAGCGTATCCTGGACAACATCTTCCAGGATCTGGCGCCGCCGGTGCCGGCCGCGGCTCCCGCCGTGCCGGGCAAGCCGAAGGACGATGCCCTGGCCCTGGCGCGCGACTATGTGAGCAAGGGCTTGCACGACCTCGCGGCGGGCGAGGCGATTCGCGCCGTGTCACGCGGAGCCGACCAGGCCGAGGCCTCCGTGCTGATCGGCGGGAGCTACGCCAAGCGCGGGCTGCACGGAGAAGCGCTCGAGCGGTTCCGCGAAGCGCGGGCATTGGATGCCGAACGCGTGGACGCCCGGGCGGGGGAGGTGCAGGCGCTCGTGGCGATGGGTCGCATGCAGGACGCCGCGCCCCTCGCCGAAGAGTGGCTCAGCCGCGCCCCCGGCGACGTGGACGCGCTCGTGGCCGCGGCGAAGGCACGCGCCGGGGCCGGCGATGCGGCTGGTGCGCTGACCGCCCTCCAGGAGGCGCAGCAGCGCGCCCCGGGCCGCGCCGATCTTCACAAGCTCCAGGGAGACGTGCTGATCAAGGTGGGGGACCGGGCCGGAGGCCTCGCCGCGTTCCGCACGGCTCTCGAGCTGGACCGCGGATACGTTCAGGTCTGGCTCGACCTCGGACTGCTGCATGAAGAGAAGGAGGAGTGGAGTGAGGCCCAGCGCGCCTACGAGAATGCGCTCGAGGTGCTGCCGACCTTCCACGAGGCCAACCTGGCCCTGGCCGAGCTGCTGAGAAAGAGCGGGCGGGTGCGGCCGGCGATCGCGAAGCTGGCGGACCTGCTCGAACAGGATCCGTACGATCTCGACGCACTCATCCTGCTGGGGCGCGCGCTCCTGGACGACAAGCGGCTCGATGCGTCCGCGGAAGCGTTCCGGCGGATTCTCAAGTTCGACCCCGAACATGTCGGCGCGCTGTTCCACCTGGGCGTGACGCTCGCCCGCCGGCACCGGTATCCGGAAGCCGTGCGCGCGTGGGACAAGGTGATCAAGCTCGATGCCGGCGGCACCTACGCGTCCCGGGCCAAGATGCACGCCCGGACCGCCGCCGACCTCCAGACGATCTTCGCCTCGGACGCGGCCTAAAGCCCATGCCCATCGAAGGCCCGCTGAAGGAACTGGGGATCCACGACGTCTTCCAGCTGCTCGACCTGAGCCGGAAGACGGGGTCGCTGCGCGTCACCTCCGAGCTGCGCCACAATTCGGGCACCGTGTACTTCGAGAATGGCGCCATCATCTTCGCGCAGATTCAGAGCAACCCGCACCCGCTCGGCGCCCTCCTGATCCGGACCGGCAAGATCACGGAGGCCGACCTGGAGCGGTCACGCGACCGCCAGCGCAAAGGCGACACGCGCCGGGTGGGCGAGATCCTGGTCGAGATGGGCGCCATCACGAACCGCGAGTTGCAACGGCAGGTGCGCTTCCAGGTCGAGGAAGTGGTGTTCGAGGTCATGAGCTGGCAGGAGGGCTACTTCTCCTTCAGCGAAGGGCAGGATGGGAAGTTCCCGGCCGAGGCGTCCGTGCGCATTCCCACCGAGGCGCTCCTGATGGAGGGCGCCCGCCGGATCGACGAGTGGTCGCGCATCGAAAAGCGGGTGCCGCACGTCGGTGTGGTTCCGAGCTTCTCCTCGGCCACCGAAGGCCAGCCCGGTGACCTCGATCTCCTGCCTCCCGAATGGGAAGTGCTCGCCCTCATCGACGGCGAGCGGGACATCCGTGGAGTCGCCTCCGAGCTGGGACGCTCCGAGTTCGACGTCGCCAAGACGCTGTTCGGTCTCGAAAGCGCGGGCGTCATCGCATTCGGAGAGAAGACCCTCGCGCCGGGAGCCCGGCGCACCTCGGCGGTTACCGAGCTCGTGGCCCAGGCCGAAGGCGCTCTGAAGGACCGGGATCTCGAGAAGGCGAAGGCGGCGGCGGAACAGGCCGTCGCGCTCCATGCCCATGACCCGGGTGTGCACCTTCTGCTCGGGCAGGTGCACCTGGCCTCGGGCCGGGCCAGCGACGCGGTCGAAGAGTTGCGCCGCACGGTCCGCCTCGATCCGCTGCTGGCGCCGGCGCATCGGGTGCTCGGGTTCGCCCTGGTCGGGATCGGGCGCTTCGCCGAAGGCGTGGAAGAGTGGGACCGCTGGGAGCGGCTTGCGGCGCAATCGGAGTCGGAGATGGCCTTCCTCGACGAAGTCCGCCGGGCACGCTCGGCGGCGCAGATCCTGGGTGGCCTCGGGGCGGGAGGCGGCCGTGGCTGACGACATCAAGCTGCTCTCCGCCCAGCTCGCGCAGGACCCGCACAGCCTGGTGTTCCTCCGGCTCGGCGAGCTCCTGCGGCAGAAGCGGCAATTCGATCTCGCGCAGCGCGTGGCGACGAATGGGCTCGAGCGACACCCGCATCTGGCGGACGCGCACGACCTGCTCGCACGCATCATGGCCGACCGGCACGACTATGAGCACGCGTTCGACGAGTGGGACATGACCCTGCGCATCGCACCGGGTCACACGGGGGCGCTGAAGGGGCTCGCCTTCCTCTATTTCAAGGTGGGCGACCTGGCGCAAGCGCAGTCCCACCTGCGCGAGGCGAAGAAAGTCGATCCTGACGACCCGGCCGTGGATCAGGCCCTGGCGATGGTGCGGGGCGGAGCTGCGGCGCCGGAAGGAGCGGCCCCGGCGGTGCCCGTCTCGTCCGAAGTCGCGGAGCCGATTCCGGAAGAGCGCGTCTTCGCCGGCCTCGAGGGTGCGCAGGAGGGCCTGCTGCTGCTGGATGCCGCGGGCCAGGTCCTCGGGGGCGCGCTCAAGAGCGCGGACGGCAAGGACACGACACAAGTGGTGGCGGCCTACCTCGCCGGCGTGTCGCAGGAGGCGAGCCGCACGGCCAAGCTGCTGGGACTCGGAGGCTGGGTCGGACTGTCGGCGGAGGGGCCGCAGGGGAACGTGCACCTCACCCCACCGACCAACGACGCACTGCTACTGGTCGTCCGCGACCGCAGTGTCCCGATGGGACGATTGGCCGTGATCGCGCAGCGGGCGTCACTGCTCGCGCGCCGGTGGCTGGAGCGGCAGGTATGAGCGCCAACGGGTACGAGAGCGCGCTGCGCGGCATCACCAGCGTCCGCGGGGTTCGGGGCGCGATGGTGGTCGCCGGCGGCGACGGCTTGGTGGTGGCGGAAAGCCTGATGGAGGGCATCAAAGGCGCGGCGGTGGCCGCGCTCGCGGCGAGTCTGGCCACCCGCCTGGGACGCGCCATGGAAGCGGGGGGTGTGGGGAGTGATGTGTTCTGGCATCTGCAGGCGGAACGCGGCGCGCTCCTGGTGGTGCCCGCGCGATCCGGCATGCTGGTCGTCGCGGTCGCCGAGCCGGGCGTCAACGCCGGCCTGGTCCGGCTCGAGCTGCTGAAGGCGGCGGAGGGGGTGGCATGACCGCGCGTGCAGTCGAAGCCTGGACCCTCGAACCCATCACCACCTTCGTGCAGGAGGCCGGCGTCCGGCTGGTGCTCCTGATGACGCCGGCGGGCCAGGTGCTGGCCCAGTCCGGGTTCGCCCGGGCGGTGGACGTGATGTCGGCCGCGGCACTGGGAGCCGCCATCTTCGCATCGACGACGGAGATGGCCCGGCAGCTCGGCGAGGCGCCTTTCGCGGGCCTGTCCCACCAGGGAGAGAAGCATGGAATCTTCCTCTCCTCGGTATCGACGGACCGCGGGCCCGTGGTGGTGCTCGCGGTTTACGATCTGTCCGCCACGTCTCTGGGCCTCGTTCAGCTATTCTTCGACCAGCTCGCCACCGATTTGCGGGGGGCGAGTCCCAAGGGCTCCGAGCAGAAACAGGTACTGGCCGCCGACTTCGAGCGCGAATTGACGAACAGCCTCAACTCGCTCTTCGGGAGATAGCGCGTGTCGCTCGTCAATTTCACGACCCGCGAGATCACCTGCAAAATCGTCTACTACGGACCGGGGCGGTCCGGAAAGACGTCGAACCTCCATTACATCTACGGGCGGGTGCCGGAGGCGCGTCGTGGCCGCATGGTGTCCCTCGCGACCCAGACCGACCGCACCCTGTTCTTCGATTTCCTGCCGATCGATCTGGGGAGCATCTCGGGATTCACGACCCGCTTCCAGCTCTACACGGTGCCCGGGCAGGTGTACTACAACGCCACCCGCCGGCTCGTGCTGCAGGGGGCGGACGGGGTCGTGTTCGTGGCCGATAGTCAGGGCCGGCAGCTCGACGAGAACCTCGAAAGCCTCCAGAACCTCCACGCCAACCTGCTCGACCAGGGCGTGGACGTTCGCGCCATGCCCCTCGTACTCCAGTACAACAAGCAGGACCTGCCGAAGGAGCTGATTCTCACGGCGGCCGAGATGGATGACGCGCTGAACTTCCGCGCGGTCCCGAGCTTCGCGGCCGACGCGCTCCATGGCACGGGCGTGTTCGAAAGCCTGAAAGGCATCTCGGAGCTGGTCCTCAAGAAGCTGGCACAGGGGGCGCCCGCGTGACCTCGGCCCTCAACCCGAAATTCTCTTTCGACTCCTACGTGGTGGGCGCGGCGAACCGGCTGGCGGTCACCGCCGGCCGCACCGTCGCCGAGAATCCGGGATCCGCGTACAACCCGCTCTTCATCTATTCCGGGTCGGGGCTGGGCAAGACGCACCTGCTGATGGCCATCGGGCACGGGGCCAAGAAGGTGGCGCCCAACCTCTCGGTGGAATACCTGACGCTCGACGAATACGTCGAAGCGTTTCATGCGGCCATCGCGGCGGGGCAGGGGGACACGTTCCGCCGGCGTTTCCAGGCCGTGGACATGCTGCTGGTGGACGACGTGCAGTTCCTCACGAACCGGAAGGAGATGCAGGCCGAGCTCCTGCGGCTCACCGAGGGATTGCAGGCCGCCGGGCATCAGGTGGTGCTCGCGTCCGACCGGCCACCCGGGGAGATCGCGGACCTGGACGAGCGTCTGATTTCGCGCTTCTCCGGCGGTCTCGTGGTGGACATGGGGATCCCGGACTACGAGACCCGCGTCGCCATCCTCCGGAAGAAGGCCGAGGAGCGTGGCACCAGTTTCCAATCGGGCGTGCTCGAGACCGTGGCGGGCGTGGAGTTCGCGAACGTCCGCGAGCTGATGGGCGCCCTGAACCGTTTGATCGCCTTCCAGGCCGTGAACGACACGCCGATCACTGAGGCCGCGGCGCGCCAGGTGCTGGGGATCGGTTCCGCGGATGATTCCGCGACAGCCCCCGCCGCCGCGCCCGCACCCGCCCCCGACGAGTTCTCGACGTTCCTCTCGGACGTGACCGCCACCGTGGGGCGCGCGGTCGAGGCGTGGAGGGCGCGCGTGAGTGAGGCCATCCTGCGCTGGGAGGGCGAGGGGTTTCGAACCAAACGGCTCGAAGCGTTGCTTGCGCAGGAGACCCCCGGTGCGGTGGACCAGGTCATCTCGGGATTCGTCAAGGACGTGGAGCGGCTCAAGGTCCTGGCGGCCGAAGTGCAGATGCTCGATCCGCAGGCGGCCGGCGACAGCGTCTTCCGCGACCCCGAGCGCATGGAAGAAGCCGAGAAGGTTGCCGTCCGCGTGCGCGAAGGCGCCGCGCCGCCTCCGGCCCCGTCGGCCGCATTTCCGTTCGACACCTTCGTGGCCGGCCCGTCGAACGAGAAGGAGCTCGCGGCGATTCGCGACGTCATCCAGAGCCCGGGGAAGAAGTTCAACCCGCTGGTGCTGGTGGGCGGAAGCGGCCTCGGGAAGACGCATCTGCTCAACGCCATCGGCCTCGAGCTCGCCGGGAAGGCGCGGTCCGTCGTGGCCTGCCTGTCCACCCAGGCGTTCATCGACGAGGTGATTGCGGCGATCGAGGGGGATCGCGTGGACTGGTGGCGCGCCCGGTACCGCCGCGCGACCGCGCTCCTGCTCGACGACGTGCACCTCCTGGCGGGGAAGGACCGTACTCAGGAAGAGCTCTTCAATCTGTTCAACGTGCTCCAGGACAAGGACCGGCAGCTCGTCTTCACCGCGCCGGCGGCTCCGAACACGTTGGAGGGGCTCGAAGAGCGGATTCAGTCCCGTCTGGCGGGCGGTCTGGTCGTCACGCTCGCGGAGCCCGACCGGGTGGTCCGCCGCACCGTGCTCGAACGGACCCTGGGCAAGGTCGAGGGCTCGCTCCTCGACTACCTCGCCGACCGCCCGGCGACCTCGATCCGCGCGATGATGGCGGAGGTGCAGCGGGTGAAGGACGCCGCCGACGCCCAGTCGCAGGCGATGACGGCCGGCTTGGCGCGCGTGGTACTCGAAGGGGAGGTGGCGCCCCGGCGACGTACGTCAGGATTCCGGACCTCGGGAATCGTGGTATCGAGCGCAGGCGGCGTCCGGAGCCGTGAGAAGATGGTATGGGACTGGCCGGTGCCTGCGGACCGCATGATTGAGGACGCGCGCTAGATGGCGATCAAGGGCTCACTCAAGGAAGCGTCGCTCCCCGACGTGCTCCAGCTCCTGGCTCTCGGCCAGAAGACCGGGTGCCTCTCGATCGCCGACCGCCAGAACTTCGGCTACATCTTTTTCGAGCGGGGCCGCATCTGCTACGCCAGCATCGTCAACCGCCGCGACCGGTTGGGCGACATCCTGGTGAAGCACGAAAAGATCACGCAGCAGCAGCTCGAAGATGGCGTGCACCTCCAGGGCCAGTCGAAGAACCGGGACAAGAAGCTGGGCGCCATCCTGGTGGAACAGGGAGCGATCACCCAGGGCGACCTCGAGCGCTACATGCGTGTGCAGATCGAGGAGTCGGTGTACTTCCTGTTCACCTGGACCCAGGGAACGTTCAACTTCGAGGCCGACGTTCGTCCCGAGCGCCAGGACTTCCTGGTCGCCATCAATCCCGAGTCGCTCCTGCTCGAGGGCGCCCGGCGGGTGGACGAGTGGAGCCTGATCGAGAAGAAGATCCCGTCCTTCGACGTGATCTTCATCGTGGACCGCGACCATCTCGAGATCAGCGAAGTCAATCTCACGCCGACGCAGGAGCGGTTGCTCCCCCTGATCGACGGCGAACGGGACATTCACACCCTCATCGAAGACACCGGCCTCGGCGAGTTCGAGGTTGGAAAGGCCCTCTACGGACTCCTGACGGCGGGGTTCCTGCACCGGGCCGGACGGACGACTGCGACGCAGACCGAAGACGCCAAGGTGACGGATGCCCGCGTGGAGGAGCACCGCAACCTCGGGGTCGCGTTCTACAAGACCGGCATGCTGGAAGAGGCGGCGCGGGAATTCCGCCGCGTCACCGAGCTTCGTGGCGGGGATGCGAACGCGCTGTTCTTCACGGGACTGGTCGCGTTGCGGCAGGCGCGGTGGCGCGAGGCGATGGAAGCGTTCCGGCTCGCGGCGGAAAAGGGTGGAGCGCGGCCCGCGGTCCTCCACAATCTCGGACTGGCGTATGAGCACCTCGGCCGCCTCGAGGATGCCGAAAGCGCGTACGCGGAGGCCGCGACCCGGAACCGGAACGACGCGCGGATCGCCCTGGGATGGGGGGTCGTGGCGCTGAAGCGGGGCGACTACGAAAGCGCCGCGGGCCGGCTCGACCGGGCCAAGGAGCTGTTCGGTGAAAAGGTCCCGGGCGTGTGGTACTGGGCGCGCACCCTGGCGGCCGCCGCGTCAGGGGAATTCGAACAGGCCGATGCGCTCGCGGAAGCCGCGGTGACCGCGTTCCCGGAAAACGCCGTGTTGCGCAACAACCGGGCGGTGCTCCGCGAGCTGGCCGGCGACTTGCCGGGAGCCGAGGAGCTGGTGCGGAGCGCGCTCCGGGACGAGCCGTCGCATCCACAGTTGTCGAAGAACCTCGGGGACCTGGAATACCGGGCCGCGCATTACGAAGAAGCATGGGAGGCGTACCAGCGGACCATCGAGCTGTCGCCCGAGATCGGCGACGACGTCTACTTCAAGCTGGGGAACATCGCCTACAAGCGAAACGACCGGGAGCTGGCGTCGCAGATGTGGAAGAAGGCGCTCGAGCTCAATCCGGCGCACGAGCTGGTCAAATCCAACCTGGATACCTTGAGCGCGCTCAAGTGACCCCGGATGAGGACGAGCGCGCCTTCCGCGCGCTCACTCAGCAGATCGCCACAGCCCGCGGGTTCTCGTGCGAAGCGTACAAGGACAAATGCCTGAAGCGTCGGATCGCGGTGCGCATGCGGGCCTGCGGTGTGCATACCTACGATGCGTACGCGACCCGGTTGACCCAGGACGCGAAAGAGTACGAGCACCTCCTCGACGCTCTCACGATCAACGTCACCAAGTTCTACCGCAACGCCGAGACCTGGGATGCCGTGCGCCCGATGGTCGCGGCGTCGTGGAGGGATCGCGAAGGACAGTACACGGCCTGGTCCGCGGGGTGCGCGTCCGGGGAGGAGCCCTTCACCATCGCCGCGTTGCTCGCGGACATCGCCCGGGTGGCGGGGATGGAGGCGCAACTGGCGCGGACCCGCGTCGACGCCAGTGACATTGACCGGGCGTCTCTCGAGCGGACGGCCGCCGCGCAGTATCCGGAATCCGCGTTCGTCGAGATGCCGAAGGCCATGGCCGACCGGTATTTCACCAGGCCGGCCCCCAGGCAACCGGTGCCCCTCATCAAGAACCTGGTTCACGCCGCGCGGAACGATCTTCTGAAAGAACGGGCCCCGCGTCCGCCCTACGACCTCATTTTCTGCCGGAATGTCGTGATCTACTTCGACCGCCCGAGCCAGGAAAAGCTGTTCGTCCGCTTTGCCGAGTCGCTCCGGCCCGGCGGTCTGCTCGTGCTGGGGAAGGTCGAGACGCTTTTCGGCGACAGCCGTCAGCTCCTCGAGCTCGAAGATCCGCGCGAGCGGATCTACCGGCGGCCCCTCTGACCCGGTCCGCCCCCAAACCCAAAGAGACGGTGGTCACGGTGGCCGACTGGGCCGCCGACCAGGGCACGTCCGATCTCCTGACCCTCGGGCTCGGGTCCTGCGTCGCGATCATGCTGTACGACAAGGAGACGAAGGTCGGGGCCATGGCGCACGTGCTGTTGCCCTCCCGTTCGCTCGCCCGGGATGCGACCAACCCCGCCAAGTTCCCCGAGACCGCGGTACCCCTGCTGATCCAGCGCATGACGCAGCTGGGAGCCGACCCGCGCCGGATGGTCGCGAAGCTGGCGGGCGGGGCGAGCATGTTCGCGGCCTTGATGACCCCGGGGACGATTCAGATGGGGGAGCGAAACGTCGTGGCGTCGCGGAACGCGCTCCGGGAGGCGGCCATCCCCATCGTCGGGGAAGCGGTCGGGGGCGGGCAGGGCCGCTCGGTGCGCTTTCACCTGGCCGATGGCAGTATCGAAATCCGGACCGTGGGCGCCGATGTCACCACCCTCTGACACCAGGCCCACCGTCCTGGTGGTGGATGACAGCGCGCTGATGCGCCGCGTCCTCGTCGATGTGCTCGGCGGCGGGTCCGGGGAGAGCGGTCCCTTCCGAGTCGTCGGCACCGCGCGGGACGGCTTCGACGCGGTTCGCAAAGTCCACCAGTTTCAGCCCGACGTCGTCACCATGGATCTCGAAATGCCGGAGCTCGACGGCCTCGGCGCCATCGGCTACGTGATGTCCGAGTCCCCGCGCCCCATCGTCGTCGTGAGCGCGCACGCGGGTCCCGGCACGGCGGCGGCCATCCGGGCCCTCGAGCTCGGGGCGGTGGAGATCGTGGCGAAGCCGGACGAGCGCAACCGCGAGTCGCTTGAGGCGCTCGGGCCGCTTCTGATTGACGCGGTCCGCCGGGCGCTCGCCGCCGACCTCTCGCGGGTGACCGTCCTGGCGCGCCCTCCCAAGCCCGTGGCGCACGCGCCGGAGATGGGGCTGAAGGGACGGGCGAAACTGGCGGTGGCCATCGCCGCGTCGACCGGTGGACCGCGAGCCCTCGCGGAAGTCATCCCGCATCTGCATCCGGGCCGGATGGCCTGTGTGCTGGTGGTGCAGCACATGCCCGCGCGTTTCACGCGGAGCCTGGCCGAGCGGCTCGATTCGATGAGCGCCATTCGTGTGGTCGAGGCGGATGAGGGAGCGCCCCTCGTCGCGGATACGGCATACGTCGCGCCGGGGGATTATCATATGCGGGTGGAGCCGGGGCCCGACGGACCGATCATCGCGCTCGACCAGTCGGCGCCCATCTGGGGTGTGCGTCCCGCGGCGGATCCGTTGTTTCGTTCGGTCGCGAAGGCATTCGGGAACA
>DATNDQ010000046.1:0-16111 GCA_035553475.1 Gemmatimonadales bacterium | reverse complement strand
GCTCGGACCGCACAACCAGGTCTACGCGTCGATTCCCCGCGATGGCCGGGTGGTGCGCTTCGAAAACGGGAAGGCCGTCAACTATGCGACGGGTTTGAACCAGCCCTTCGGCCTCGCCTGGCGCGGCGACACGCTGTACGTAGGAGACCAGGACGCGCTGCTCCGGATCGATCCGGACGGCAAGAAGACGCAGCTCGCCGACCTGCCGAGTGGCGGCAACCACGTGACCCGGACGGTGCTGATCAAGGGTGATCACGTCTACGTGTCCGCCGGATCCACCTGTAACATCTGTGACGAATCGGACCCGCGGCGCGCCGCGGTGAGCATCTACGACCTCGACGGCAAACATGGACGCGTGTTCGCGTCGGGACTCCGGAACTCGGTCGGTCTCGCGTTCAACCCGACGACGGGCGAGCTCTGGGGCACCAACAACGACCGGGACAACCTGGGTGACGATCTGCCCCCCGAGCATCTGAACATCATCAAGGACGGGAAGTGGTACGGTTGGCCCAAGTGCTATCTCCCCGGCAAGAACAATCCCGAGTATCCCGACGCCAAGTGCGACACCGTCGAACCGCCGGCCCTCACCTTCCAGGCGCACTCGGCGCCCCTCGGCCTGGCTTTCTATGAGGGGTCGCAATTCCCCGCCGACTACAAGGGAGACGCTTTCGGCACGTTCCACGGGTCGTGGAATCGCTCCACGCCGACCGGCGACAAGGTCATCCGGATCCACGTGAAGGACGGGAAGCCCGTGTCGAGCGAGGACTTCGTGACGGGCTGGCAGCTTCCGGACGGCACGCGCTGGGGGCGGGTGGTAGGATTGCTCGTGCTTCCCGATGGTTCGCTGCTCATCTCTGACGACGCGGGTGGCCGCGTCTGGAGAGTGACCTATGGCAAGTGATCGCCTGGAAAAGCTGAGCCTCGGCGTCGTCGCGCTATTGGCCGTCGCCCTGCCGGCGTGGCGCCTCGCGACTCCGCGTCCTCAGCCCGTCGACATTCACTCCGAGTACGTGAAGTACCTGTCGGGGAAGGACTCGATCACAGCCTACCTGGCGTACCCGGAGCGGAGTGACGCGGCGCCGGGCGTGATCGTGATTCACGAGATCTTCGGGATGTCCGATTTCGTCAAGGACCGGGTGACGCAGCTGGCGAAGGACGGTTTCGTCGCCATCGCGCCCGATCTCCTCTCGCGGCGGGGTGGCACCCCGGCCAGCCAGGATCAGGCCATCCAGATGATCCGCGGCCTCAATCCCGACACGCTGACGCAGGACCTCGACGCGACGTACCAGTTTCTCACGCACGTGAAGGCGGTGCGCGCCGACCGTATCGGGGTGATCGGGTTCTGTTGGGGTGGTGGTCAAAGCTTCCGGTACGCCACCAACAATCCACAGCTCAAGGGGTTCGTCGTCTGCTACGGTCCCGGCCCCGACTCCGCGTCCCTCGCACGGTTGAAGGCCCCGGGGCTCGGCGTCTACGCGGAAAAGGACGCGCGCATCTCGCTGTCGGTCCCGTCGACCGATTCCATGATGAAGAAGCTCGGGAAGTCCTACCAGTACCGGATCTATCCCGGAGTCAGCCACGGCTTCATCCGCGCCCGCGACATTCCGGCGGTGACGGACACGGCCTGGTCGAACATCGTCGACTTTTTCCGGGCGAAGCTGGGGCGCTGACTAGCGAAGCTTGTCACGGACGAACGCGACCGCCCGTTCCAGTACCGCGTCCTTCCCATTTTGAAAGTCGGCGACCGTCTCCGTGACGGCCATCTCCGGCGCGATGCCGGTGGCGGCGAATTCGCTGCCGTCGGGGAAGGCGTCGCGCGTCACGGTGACCCGGAAGAACCATCCCCGGGACAGGGGCAGGGTCAGCACCTGCCCCGTCCCTCCCGCCGACGGCTCCCCCACGATCGGTCCCCGCTGCGCGTTCCGGAACGCCACGAGCAGATCGGCGCCGGCACCCGCGGTGCGCGCGGACGACAGCAGGGCGACCGGCCCGTTGAAGGCGGGCAGGTCGGGCCGCGGCACCACGGTATCGGGAGGAGCGGAGAACCAGGCACCCGCCGAATCGGGCATGTCGGGGCCGCGGTACGCGGGGCGATACTCCGGGGTACGCCAGCGGGAGGTGATGAACGGGTGGGACATGAGGCGCGCGAGGATCCGGTAGCACGATTCACGGCCCCCACCGGTGCCGTCATTTTCGCGAAGGTCGAGGATCAGGCCTCGCACGCCGGTCCAGACAGTGAACGTGCGGTCGAACTGCGAAACGACCCCCGCGTCGGCGCAGGAATTGAGATGCACGACGGCAACTCCTCCGCTGACGGTATCGACGGCCAGCGGGGGCAGCTCGAAGGGTGAGCGCGCCGACGTCGCGACGCTGCGAGTCAGAGACGTGCCCCGGTCGGCGCCCCCCGGTCCCTTGAGGGCGAGCTGCACGGGGGCGCCGCGCTCTCCGACCAGCATGGAGGCGACGGCGCGCTCCCACCGGGTCGCGGCCGTAGATCCCGGGATGCCGGGCAGGATGGAGTCCTTGATCCACGTCGCCGCAGGGACACCCTGCACGGAAACGATCTCGAATCCCCGGCTGGGGCGCGCGATCCGCAGCTCGTCGTTCTCGGCGTAGTCGGCGACGAACGGTCTGCCTTCCACCGCCCGGATCCGGATCGGGGGCCGGGCCGTCCGGGAACGCACGGAGACGGGTGGAACGACCGCGGCCTGGCCGTCGTTCAACAGGGCGGCGAAGGCTTCAAGGCGCCGCCAGAACGTGACGTCGGACTGGCGCTGAGCGGCGATGGCGAGATTGGCGTCGAGGCCTGAGTCCCAGCTGGCGGCGACGCGGTCCCAGTAGGCGTAGTTGTAGCGCGCGTCGGACCACAGCGTGGCGACCATGCGCGCGCGATCGGTGGCGGAGAGTTGTTGACCCGCGGCGGTCCTGACGCCCAGGACGGCCGCAAGGAGCACGAACGGGATGCGTGACGGCATCGCCCTAATCTATCTCTTGGTGTTCATCGCGCCCCAGGCGGTGCTGTACGTGTATTTGCGGGACCGCCTGCCGGACCGGTCACGCCCGCGCCAGGCGCGCATCGTCCGCTGGTCGCTGATCTTGCTCTTCGCGTTTTTCAATTTCCCGTGGATTTTCGTCGCCCGGCGGGTGCTGTTTGGGTCGGTGTGGTCCAAGGGGTGGATCCCGTACATCGGGCCGTGGGTCGCGTGGCAGATGCTGGGCTGGATCTTCCTTGGCCTCGTAGCCATGTACGTGGGGTTCAAGGGCGTACTGCTCTGCAGGAAACAAATGCGTGGGGTTGTGGGGAAGTGGGACTCTCCGAGAGGACTGGAGTCTCGTTCGCACGGGGAGAGTCCCACACCCCCACCCACCCACGCCTTAACAAGAAGGCAGTTCTTGGTACGCGGCACTTATGCATACGCCGGGACTGGCTTAGCCCTTTCGGCTTACGGCCTCTGGGAAGGGGAGCGGCTCCCGGAGATCACGCGGCGGACCCTCTACTTCGAGAACCTGCCGCCCGGGCTCGAGGGGCTGAAGATCCTGCATCTGTCGGATGTGCATGCCGGCATCCACATGCGACTCGAGAAGATGCAGCGGCTGGTGGCGCAGGCGAACGCGCTGGCGCCCGATCTCGTGCTCCAGACCGGGGACATGATCGACATCTCCCCGTCCTTCATTCCCGACTACGTCCGCGCGTTCCGGGACCTCTCCGCTCCGCTGGGCGTAATCACGGGGCTCGGAAACCACGACCACTACACGGGAACGGCCGAGGTCATCAAGGGCGTGCAGGACGCCGGGCAGACATTGGTGCGGTCCGGCAACCATCTGATCGAGCGCAACGGCGCGATGCTCGCCATCCTCGGCGTCGACGATCCCCTGGATTGGCGGTTCGACGATCCACAGGCCGCGGAAGTGAACGAGGTCGACCGGGCAGCTCCGCCGGACACCTTCAAGATCCTCATGGCACACCGGCCCGGCGCGTGGGATGCCGCAAAGCTCCGGAACATCCCTCTGACGTTGTCAGGGCACATCCATGGGGGGCAGTTCTATCTGCCGGGCGTGGGTTGGTCGGCGGGGAGGCTCATCACCAAGTACGTGATGGGGCACTTCCAGGAAGGCTCGAGTCAGTTGTACGTGAGCCGGGGGATCGGGGTGGTGGGGGTGCCGATCCGGGTGTTCGTGCCGCCGGAGATGGAGTTGTTCGAGCTTCGGAAGAAGGTCGGTTAGTCGGTTAGTTCTTAGGCGATTAGTGACTAACCGCCTAACCGACTAACAACTAACGACTAATCGCGATCCAAGCGGCTTCAATGGACTGCCGCACGCCCGGCGAATTCTCACCCCATTCTCGAGTCAGCACCCGCTCCAACGCCTGACGCACCACCCCGAGCCAGACGCCCGCCCACACCTCCGCCGCGCCAGGTCTGATCATCCCGTCCGCCTTGCCCCGCGCGAGGAGCCGTTCGAGCGCGTTGTGAAACTCCCGTCCGGCCTCGCGGGATTTCTCGTCGAGCACGTTCCGGTGCCGGTCCACGAAATAGATCTGCATGACGGCCGGGTCCTGGCCGGCGCCGGCCACGAGGCGCTGGGCGAGGAGCTGCAGCCGCTCCCGGACGGTCCCCGGCGTCGCGTCCGCCTCCTCGGCGGCTCGGGACGCCCAGCGGGCAGCGCCCCGGTAAAGCTCGTTCAAGAGATGCTGCTTCGACTCGAAGTGCTTGTAGATCGTCCCCTCGGCCACCCCGGCCTTCTTCGCGATCTGGGCGGTGGTGGTGACGTGATAACCCTGGGAGGTGAACAGCTCGAGGGCCGCGCGGACCAGGCGCTGGCGGGTGAGATCAGCTGTGGCCATGGGGTGCCGAATCTAATGCGGCGCAAGGAGTTCCGCGCTCGCTTCCCGCTCCAGAAGCTCCCGGCTACCTTTCCGCCGCGCTGAACCTCGATTCGAACACTTTCTGCCGGGGAAACACTTTCAATGCGAATGCTGGTACTGGGCGCCGGGCTCCAAGGCTCGGCCTGCGCATACGACCTCCTGCGTCAAGACTCCGTCGAGCGGGTCACCCTCGCCGACCTCCACCCTGAGCGCGTTCCCGCCTTCGTCAAGAAGGGCGCCGGCAAGCGACTGAAGCTCGCCCGCCTCGACGCCGAACGGGTGACGAGCCTCCGGAAGCTGATGAAGGGACATGACGCGGTCATGTGCGCCGTCCCCTACTTTTTCAACCTCATCGTTTCCAAAGCCGCGGTGGCTCAAGGGCTGCATGCCTGCGACCTCGGCGGCAACACCGAAATCGTGATGCAGCAGAAGAAGTTGCAGGCCCAGGCCAAGAAGAAGGGTCTCTCGATCATTCCCGATTGCGGTGTCGCCCCCGGCATGGTGAACATCCTCGCCGCCGAAGGCATCAGGCGGGTCGGTGATGCGGACACGGTGAAGATCTACGTCGGTGGCCTGCCGCAGCATCCAGAACCTCCCCTCAACTATCAGGTCGTCTATTCGCTCGAAGGCGTGCTCGACTATTACACGACGCCGTCGTGGGTCCTGCGCGAGGGCAAGCCGGCGCAGGTCGAGGCGCTCTCGGAGCTCGAGCACATCAACTTCCCGGCGCCGGTCGGACGCCTCGAAGCGTTTCACACGGGTGGCGGCATTTCGAGCATGCCCTGGACGTACGCGGGGAAGATCCGGCAGATGGAGTACAAGACCCTGCGGTACCCGGGACACGTCGCGATCATGCACTCGATCCGCGAGCTGGGGCTGCTCGATCTCAAGCCGGTGAAGGTGCAGGGAGAGACCGTGATTCCGCGGAAGGCGTTCATCTCCATCGTGTCGCCCAAGCTGACGAAGCCCAAGAGCCAGGACCTGGTCGCGCTCCGCGTCGAAGTCACGGGCAAGGGTGGCCAGCGGGCGGCTTGGGAGCTGATCGACTACTACGATGCCACCGCGGGCGTCAGCGCCATGATGCGGACGACGGGGTACTCGCTGGCGATCACGGGCCTGATGCAGGCGGATGGCCGGATCGCCGCCAAGGGTGTGCACACGCCTGACGAGGCGGTGCCGTTCCAGCCCTACGTGGACGAGTTGGCGAAGCGCGGGATCAATATCCGCGAGATATAGACGTCAGTTCGTAAGGACATCAGACATCAGACGTCAGTGTCAGCAGATACACGAAAGGGGAGCTCCGAGCCGGAGCTCCCCTTTTTTCGTTGCTACTGATGTCTGATGTCTGACGTCTGAAGTCTAGAACGCCCACTGCGTCCCGAAGATGATCTGTCCGCCCTCGCTGCCTCGCCCATAACCCATCGCCAGCACGGTATTCCGTCCGAAGCGCAGGCCCAGCTCGCCGCCGGCGGTATGGTGCAGGCCCTTGGTCGTGATCGATACCGATTGCCCCGGTCCGAAGACCCTCCCGGCGTCGTAGAAAGCCACCAAATCGAGCTCGAAGAGCGTCGGCGCCCAGAGCAGGCCATACCGGGCCTCGAGGCCGCCCAGGAGCTTGCCGGGCCCGGTGAACCGCGAGTCGTAGTAGCCGCGGAGCGAGTGATAGCCGCCCACGGCGACGTAGGCCTGCTCGCTCGACTCCATGTTGAGCTGAGCCGCCAGGGGCGGGTGGCCACCCATCTCCTCCGCGGCCAGGCGGCCCGCCAGCACGAGCTTTTCGATCGGGTTCACGTAGAGCCGCGCCGACGCGGTGCGCCGGTTGTAGCCGTTCCCCGCCGCGTAGAGCGCTTCGACTACCACGCCCGAGTGCGGGACCGTCTCCACGTCGCGCGTATCGAATACCAGCCCGGCGCGCACCATTTCATCTGTGAACGGGATCTTCGTGGAGTCGATGACTCCGGCGCCGAGGTCGCGGGTGAAAGCACTCGCGCCTGGGAGCGCGCGGAAGCTCGTGTGCTCGATCTGCCCGCCGACCAGGGCCCGGAATGGGCCGAAGATGTGCCGCTGGATCGTGAGCCGCGCTGCCTGACGAGAACGGCTCACCCGGTAGAAGTAGGGATTCGCAGCCGAGAGGCTGTCGGGATCGTTGACGGTCGCATTCCCGAGTCCGAAGAAGCCGAGGCGGTTGTCGCGGGTGGCGGCGACGATGAGGCCGGCCCGCCACCCTCCGACGAGTGCCGGCGCCTCCGCGTCCACGATCA
The DNA here is from genome assembly GCA_035553475.1 of Gemmatimonadales bacterium. GTDB lineage: Bacteria > Gemmatimonadota > Gemmatimonadetes > Gemmatimonadales > GWC2-71-9 > 40CM-2-70-7. Next base: position 8,986 of record DATNDQ010000046.1, on the reverse strand, counting down.
GCTGGTAACTCCCCTTGGTGCTCATCGCGCCGTCGACGCTGACGGCCGCCGCATTCGCTTGCGGTCCCGGCTTGAACCCCAATGACGAGTATTCGGCGAAGTGACCGGCGGCCCAAAACCCGTCCACGCTCGTGTAGTAGACCAGCGGGTACAGGGTATTGGTCCAGACCCGCTGGTTGTCGTGGCCGTCCTGACCGGCGAGTGACTGCCCTCCGGCCAGGACGGCCCAGAATGCGAGTCCGGCGATCCGGAGCCGCTTCAGGAGGGCTGCTGTCCGTCGAACAAGTGGCCGCCGTCCACGAGCTTCGCTGTCGTGCCGTCGTGCACGGCGAATTGCGCGGCATAGAACGACGCGCATCCGAACTCACCCTTCTTGTTGACCGCGTAGAAGTTGAGCTGGTATTTGGGTTTCTTGTCCGGCGTCAGATGCGGCGCGTCGGTCATCGTGATCACGCGCTTCAGGGCCTCGAGACAGGCGTCGGTGGGCTTCATGCCCCGGCGCATGAAGTCCACGATGGTCGCTGCGCCGGTGCCCATGATGTTCATCTCTCCGAGTCCGGTCGATCCCGCGGCGCCCACGTCGTTGTCCGTGTACTGACCGGCCCCGACGATCGCGGAGTCGCCGACGCGGCCGGGGATCTTGAAGGCGAGGCCCGCGGTCGTGGTCACCGACGCGATCTCTCCACCGGGCGTCACCGCGTCCATGTTGATGGTTCCCGTCGGCCGGTGCACGAGCGGCGTCTTGTCCGGAACGTCGAGATAGTCGTCCTTGGGGCTGAGATTGGCGCGCCAGTGCAGCCAGATATCGCGTGCTTCGTCGGTGAGGAGGTCTTCGACCTTGAAGCCGTAGTCCACCGCGAACTTCTGCGCGCCGGCGCCCACGAGCATGATATGATCGGTGTACTTCATGATGCACTTCACCACTTCCGATGCCGTCTTGATGCCTTCGAGGGCGCCGACGGCACCGGCCCGGCGGGTCGGCCCATGCATGCACGACGCGTCGAGCTGGACGACACCCTCGGCGTTCGGGAGTCCCCCGTAGCCCACGGAGTGGTCGGTGGGATCGAGCTCCTGGATCTTCACGCCCTCGATGATGGCGTCGAGCGGATCGGCGCCCCCCATGATCAGGTCGAAGGCCTTCTGCACCCCGCGAATGCCGTTGGCGCTCGAGACGATCACCGGCTTCCCGGCCCAGCGGGTGGTGGCGGGCAGAGCCCGGGGGGGCCTGATGGCGTGGGGAATGGCGGTAGCGGTGGCGGCGACGGCACCCGCTTGTGCGGTCTGGGCGACGAAGTCCCGGCGGGACATGGCGTCAGGCACGGCTCTCTCCTCGAAGAAGTGCGTTGGCGCCGTAGGTTTAGGGCCGAGAGAGGCCCGTGTCAACTTGCTGGCCCCCCCACGGTCCTCTACGTTCCGGTCCGTGAACCTGGACGGGGGCGATCCCAGGACCGCTGTGCGCGGTGTGTTCCTCACCGTGGTCGTCATGGCGACCATCGGGTTCGTCATCGCCTGGGTCGCGGAAGGCCACATCGACGATCAAATGGCCGCGTTGCTGGGCGTGCTCTGGATGTTCTGGATCATCGCCTCGGATGTCCGCCGGACCCTGGTCGAGCCGGTCACCCGGTGGGTGCGGGGCCAGGTAGTGGGGGGGGTCGCCGACGGCGTCCCGATGATCACGGCAGATGAAGAAATCGCCTATCTGGAAAAGCTGGCGGCTGACCCAGCCGCCGAGCGGCACCGGCAGATCATGGGGGGCATCCGGCTGGCAGAGTTGTATCGCACGGTACGGAAGGACCAGGCCAAGTCGGACGCGCTGCTGAGCCAGCTGACGGCTCGGTATCCCGATGCTCCGGAGCTCAAGATCGCCGCAAGGTTCACCCCGCATGACTCCTGAGCTATCGCTCGTCGTTCCGGTTTACAACGAGCGCGAGAACCTTGCGCCGCTGCTGGCCGAAATCGCCGCGGCGCTCCGTCCCGCCGGCCGACCCTATGAAGTCGTGGCGGTCGACGATGGGTCGACGGACGGCTCTCGCGACGAGCTGCGGAGATTGCGCGCGGACCATCCGGAGCTGCATCTGGTGGGGTTCGAGCGGAATGCCGGGCAGACCGCCGCCTTCGCGGCCGGATTTCGGGCCGCGCGTGGGCCGGTGGTAGTGACGCTGGACGCCGATCTTCAAAACGACCCGGCCGACATCCCGGGGCTCGTCCGGGAGCTGGAACGCACCGGCGCGACGGCCGTGGTGGGGTACCGGCTCAATCGCCGGGATACGGGATGGAAGCGCGTGCAGAGCCGTATCGCGAACGGGGTGCGTAACTGGCTGACCTCCGAGAGTATTCGCGACACCGGGTGCTCGCTGAAGGCGTTCCGGACCGACGCCGTCCGGAATCTCCCGTTCTTCAACGGGATGCACCGCTTCCTGCCGACCCTGGTGAAGATGGAAGGCGGTACCGTGGCGGAGGTCCCTGTGCATCACCGGCAACGCCGCTTCGGGACCACCAAGTACGGGATGTGGAATCGCGTATTCCGCGCTCTGGCCGACGCGTTCGCGGTGCGGTGGATGCAGCGGCGGATGATGCGCTACCGGATCAACGAGGAGAGCTGATGGCGCGAAAGGCACGCCTCGACCCCTCCATCTTCCATCTGCCTGTCGAGCGCATGCGCGAAGGCTACTACTCGGACAAGTACTTCGTCCGGGCGCGCGAGCTGCTGCGCAAGGACGGCCACCGCCCGCGAGTCACGATGCAGGTCTTCGGGAAGACGCAGGGGTTCCTGGGCGGGATCGACGAAGCCATCGCCATCCTCAAACTCTGCTCCGACCGCTGGGATGAGCTGACGGTCTCGGCGCTCTACGATGGGGACTCGATCGCTCCCTGGGAGACGGTGCTCGTCATCGAAGGCCCCTATGACGTCTTCGCCCACCTGGAGACCCTGTACCTGGGCGTGCTGGCCCGTCGGACCCGGGTGGGCACCAACACCCACGCCGTGGTGGAGGCTGCCCGCCCGAAGCAGGTGATGTTCTTTCCGGCGCGACACGACCATTGGCTGGTGCAGACCGGTGACGGGTATGCGGCCCATATCGCGGGGGCCATTGGGGTCTCGACGGACGCACAGGCTTCCTGGTGGGGTTCCGAGGGGATCGGGACGGTGCCGCACGCCTTGATTGCCGCGTATGGAGGTGACACCGTCCTCGCGTCGAAGAAGTTTGCGGACCTGTCGGATCCCAACGTCGCGCTGATCACGCTGGTCGACTTCGACAACGACTGCGTCGGGACCTCGCTGAAAGTCGCGAAGGCGCTGGGGTCCCGGCTGTATGGCGTCCGGCTCGACACCTCGGAAACGCTGGTCGACGAGTCGATCGTGCCGCAGATGGGGGCGTTCAAGCCGACCGGCGTGAATCCGCAGCTCGTCCGGAACGTCCGCGATGCGCTGGACCGCGAAGGGTTCCAGCAGGTGAAGATCGTGGTGTCGGGCGGATTCACCGTCGAGAAGATCCGGGCGTTTGAAGAGCAGGGCGTTCCGGTGGATATGTACGGCGTGGGGTCGAGCCTCTTTCAGGGGCGCTACGATTTCACCGCCGATGTGGTGCGCGTCGACGGCCGGGATTGCGCCAAGGTGGGCCGGCGCTTCCTGCCCAATCCCAGACTCGAACGGGTGGAGTGACCATGCTGCGGATCGACCTGACGGGGAAACGGGCCTTCGTCGCGGGCGTGTCGGATGATGGGGGCTTCGGCTTTGCCATCTCGAAGGCGCTGGCCGAGGCGGGGGCGACTATTTGCCTGGGAAGCTGGCCCCCGGCGCTCGGCATCTTCACCAAGCTCATGGAGCGGGGGAAGATGGACGAGTCCATGAACCTTTCGGACGGGCGGAAGCTCGAGTTCGAAAAGATCTACCCGCTCGACGCCGCCTACGACACGCTCGGCGACGCCCCGGCGGAGGTCCGTGAGAACAAGCGCTACAAGGAAGTCGGGGATTTCAGCATCGAGGGAGTGCGGGGCCTCATCGAGAAGGACTTCGGGGCCACGCCGCTCGACATCGTGGTGCACTCGCTGGCCAACGCGCCCGAGGTCAAGAAACCCCTCCTCGACACCAGCCGGGCCGGGTACCTCTCCGCGGTCTCCGTTTCGGCCTACAGCATGGTGTCCCTGGTCCGGGCCCTGGGCCCGTTGATGCGCCCGGGGGGCTCCTTCCTTTCACTGACCTACATGGCCGGGGAGCGCGTCATCCCCGGCTACGGTGGCGGCATGTCCTCCGCCAAGGCGGCTCTCGAGGCCGACACCCGGACCCTCGCCTACGAGGCGGGAAGGCGGCATGGCGTCCGCGTGAACACCATCTCGGCGGGACCCTGGGCTTCCCGGGCCGCCTCGGCCATCGGGTTCATCGACATGATGATCAACTACACCAAGGCCAATTCGCCCCTCCCGCGGTCGATCGACGCATCGGACGTGGGGAACACCGCGGCCTTCCTGGCCAGCCCCCTCGCCGCCGCGATCACCGGGACCACGGTGTATGTCGACAACGGGTACCACGCGATGGGCATGGCGGTGACTCCCCCGGCGCCCTGAAAAAGCCGGAAAAGCCCTTGCGTCCGGCGGGATGATGCATAAATTCCCGCTGAGATGAATAACTATGCATCGGTCCCGGTAGGGGTTCTCGGGGCCTCTGGATACGCGGGACGGGAGCTGCTGTCGCTCCTGAACCGGCACCCGGGGGCCTCCGTCGCTTTCGCCACCGCCGAGACAGGCGCGGGCGAGACCCTGGAAGGCCACCGGCTCATCCGGGCCGAGGATGCCAACCTCTCCTCCGCCGAGATCGTGCTGTCCTGCCTGCCGCACGGGGTGTCGGCGCGGTACGTCCACGAGGCGCGGGCCGCCGGCAAGCGCGCAGTCGACCTCTCCGCGGATTTCCGGCTCTCTCCTGAAGCCGTCTACGGGCTTACCGAGTTCACGCGTCCGAAAGTCGCCGAGGCCGATCTCGTCGCGAATCCCGGGTGCTATCCGACTGCCGCGCTGATGGCGCTCGTGCCGCTGGCACAGCGCGGCTTGATCGATCCTTCGCGGGAAATCGTAATCGACGCGGCGTCCGGCGTGACCGGCGCGGGCCGGAGTCCCAAGCGGGAGCTCCTGTTCGGCGAGGTCTCGGAGGACTACCGGGCCTATGCGGTAGGGAACACCCACCGGCACCTGGCGGAGCTGAAGTCGTCGCTGGCGCGGGAAGGTGGATTCAACGGCGATCTGGTGTTCACGCCGCACCTGCTCCCCGTGAAGCGCGGGATCCTCGAGACCATTCACGTGCCCCTCACGCGCGTCATCGATCAGGCGACCGCCGAGGGTATCTATGAAGCCGCGTACGACGGCGAGCCCTGCGTCATGGTGACCAAGGGGTCGACCCCGTCCCTCCAGCACGTCGTCTACCGGAATCGTGTGGCGATCGGCGTCGCGCCGGTGACGAACGTCCGGCGTCCCCGGCTCACGATCATCGCGGCCGTCGACAACCTGGTCAAAGGCGCGGCGGGGCAGGCGGTGCAGAACATGAACGTGATGCTGGGCCTCCAGGAAACGGCGGGGCTCGCATGCTGAGTCAGATGGGATCGACGGCGCCATGGATTCCCACGCTCAAGCGTGGGCTCGGCGTCGCACTGCGCTTAAGCGCAACGAATGGCCGAGCACACTCTTCAGAGTGTGAATCGTGCTGAAGGTCCGCGTCGTCAAGATCGGCGGCAACGAGCTCGACCGCCCCGAGTGGGTGTCGGCGTGCGGCCGGGCGCTGGCCGCTGGTACGGGCGTCCCGACCGTCATCGTGCACGGCGGCGGCCGCGCGGTTTCGGATCTCTCCCGGCGTCTGTCGCTCCCCGTCGAGAAGCGGGAAGGTCTGCGCGTCACCACGGCTCAAGTCGCCGAGGTGGTGGAGATGGTCCTGGCGGGGCCTCTGAATCGCCTCCTGGTGACCGCTCTGCGAAGCGCGGGGATCGACGCCATCGGATTGTCGGGAGCGGACGGTGGGCTTCTGACGGCTTCGCAGATTGCGGGTGGCCTGGGGTACGTGGGTGAGATCACCCGGGTCCGGACCGCCCTGATCGAGAGCCTGCTCCTGGCGGGGCTCACGCCCGTGATCGCGCCGGTCACGCCCGATCCTGCCGGTTCTGCGGTGGCCTTGAACGTCAACGCGGACAGCGCCGCCGCCGTCGTGGCCGCCGCGCTGCGCGCGACGGAGCTTCTGTTCGTCTCCGACGTCCCGGGCGTGAAGGTCGGGGACGTACCGCAGTCGAAGATCTCCAGCGGCGACATCGAGCGGCTGATTGCGGACGGCACGGCCACCGACGGCATGGCCGCCAAGCTGCGTGCCGCCCAGCACGCGCTGTCAGGTGGCGCGCACTCGGTCCGCATCGGCGATCTCCGGATGCTCACCGAGTCTTCGGCGGGCACCCGCCTCGTCACCTCAGCCGCAATCCCTTCGGCCGTCCTCGCGTGACCGCAACGGTTCCCGGGGCTTCGGCCCTTCTGGGGCTTTATGCCCGTGTGGGCCCCGTCTTCACGGGCGGGGAAGGCGTGGAGCTGATCGCCGAAGACGGCACGCGGTACCTCGACTTCACGTCCGGGATCGCCGTTAACGCCCTCGGTTACGGACACCCCGTCATCCGCGATGCCATGACGCGGGCGCTGGACGCCGGTCTGATTCACATCTCGAATCTTTTCCGCACCGAACCCGGTGAGGTCCTCGCGGCCGAGCTGACGGGCCGGTCATTCGCCGATCAGGCGTTCTTCTGCAACTCGGGGGCCGAGGCGAATGAGGCGGCCTTCAAGTTCGCCCGGAAGTGGAGCAAGAAGACCGGCATCGTGGCGTTCAGCCATTCCTTCCACGGCCGGCTCTTCGCGTCCCTCGCAGCCACCGACCATCCTGAGTACCAGAAGCCGTTCCTGCCGCTGACCCCGGGCGTGCGAATCCTCCCGCTGGGAGATCGCACCGCCGCTGAGGCCGGGATCAGCGCCGAGGAGACGGCCGCCGTGATCATCGAGCCGGTGCAGGGCGAGGGGGGCGTGCGCCCCGTTGCCGACGAGTGGCTGGCATTCCTGCGCCAGCTCTGCGACGCGCGCGGGGTGGCGTTGATCTTCGACGAGGTTCAGTGCGGTCTGGGACGCACGGGAACGCTGTTCGCACACGAGCAGACCGGCGTCACGCCCGACATGCTGACTCTGGCGAAGCCCCTGGCGGGCGGGTTGCCGATGGGGGCGGTGCTCGTCACGGACGCAATCGCGAGTGCGCTCGCGACGGGTGACCACGCGACCACATTCGGTGGCGGCCCCCTCGTGGCGTCGGTCGCGGTCGAGGTCGTGAAGACCATCGCTGAGCCGGACTTCCTCGCTTCCGTTCGCGCGCGCGGGGAGCACCTGGGGAGGGGCCTCGCACGGATCGCGAAGACGTCGGCGAACATCAAGAACGTCCGCGGCCGCGGGTTGATGTGGGGCGTGGAGCTGACGGTTCCTGCTGCGCCGGTCGTCGCGGCCGCGCGCGAACGGCACCTGCTCGTGCTGTCGGCCGGGCCGAACGTGTTGCGGCTCTTGCCGCCCCTCGTGATCGACGACGCCGATCTCGACCGCGGGCTGGCCGTGTTGGCGGAGGTGCTCGCGTGAGCGCGTTGCCGATTCCGCTGCTTCGTCCTGCACTCGAGATTCGCCCGGCCTCGCTCGCCGACGTGCCCGGACTCGAGACGCTGATGGCGCCGTTCGTCGCTACCGGGGACCTGCTGCCGCGGTCGAACTACGATCTCTGCCGGCACATCAAGGAATACGTCATCGCCGTTACGCCCGAGGGTGAGGTGATCGGCTGCGGGTCCCTCAAGGTCTATAGCCAGACGCTGGGCGAAGTCGCCGGGCTCGCTGTGGCCGATGGGTGGCAGGGTGCCGGCGTCGGCCGCGCGATCGTCGAGGGTCTGCTCGAGGACGCCCGGGAGCTGGGGCTCGCGGAAACGTTCGCCCTGACCCGGAAGCCCGACTTCTTCTCACGCCTCGGGTTCGCCCGCACCGAGAAGACCAGATTTCCCCTGAAGGTCTGGGCCGACTGCGCCCGCTGTCCCAGGCAATCCTGCTGCGACGAAATCGCGGTGACACGCGCTCTAGGGTAGATTCCCCTCGTGGCGTCCGACATCCACAAGAAACTCGTGTTCGGGGCCCTCGGTTGCGGGGGCCTTTTGGTCGTGTTCGGCGGGATCGGATTGCTGCTCAGCAAGGACCAGCTCTTCAAGGGCGGCACAGCGCAGCAGACGTACACGAGCGACGACGGCGTCGCCGCCTGGGACACCCTTTCCGGCTTTGCCATCGCCGACTCCCTCGCTCCACCCTCCCTGCCGCCCTGGTCGCTCTCGGGAGCGTCATCCCCCGGGACGCTGGTGCTGGGCGCCTCCCGCAGCGGCGACAATCTGCCCGCCTTCGGAGACACCTTCCCGGCCGGATCCAAGGAGCGCACGGGCTGGGTGGAGAGCGGTGCTTCGGTCACGGTCTCCCGTCCAACCGACAAAAACTACCTTTCCCGAAGCGTGGTGCTGGTGGCTCCCCCCGCGGGCTTCCGGCTATTTCAGGCCCGGGCGCTCTTCGCCGCCGCCGAGACGTGGAGCCGGAACGGCGCACTGCCGGACGCCCGGATGGCGATGGATTCCACGCTCAACCTCGCGCAGGGCATGCAGCACTCCGGGGCGCTGGAGCGCCTCCTGGTCGGTGCCCGGATTGAGCGTGATGCGATGGACATGCTGTCGCGCGACACCGTGCTGGCGGGCGGCGAGACGGCGGCAGCCAAGGCCCGGGAGCGGATCGCGCCACTCGACCGGTTTGTGGCCCGTCTGCGGCGCGTGGACCGGTTGCTGACCATTGCCGGGTCCCAGTCCGCCAACGCCAGGAACCTGGGAGACTGGGTGGCGGACTCGGCCCTGCCCCTCGCCCTCCGTACGGCGGCCGTCCGCGCCATCGGGCTCGGCTGGGTCTTCAGCGCGACCGA
>DATNDQ010000045.1:0-15079 GCA_035553475.1 Gemmatimonadales bacterium | reverse complement strand
CTCGCCGAGACGGTCGCGTACCACTCGGTGCGCCCATTTCGCTCAACCGTCTCGAGCGAAACCTTGGCGTCCTTGCAGCAGACCTGCCCTTGCTCATCGAAAATGGTGCCGAGAACGAACATGGCCATTACCCAGGGCGTTAAGAACTGGCACCAGTATACCGCCGAATCGCCGCCCTCCACAGGAGCCTCGAAAACACCAGCGCTCCAAGCCCCACTCCGGCGGCCGCCAGCGCCGTCGGGAGATTCAGGCGGCCGGTGAGCGCGGACGCAGGGATCGTCGTGGTCCAGGCCACGGGGAGGAGATAGAAGAAGAGAAACCGCAGCGCCGCCGGGTAGGCCGAGACGGGGTAACGCGCTCCTTCGAACACGGCGTCGAAGAGCGTGGCGATGTTCTCCACCGACACGAACCAGAACGCGAGACTCATCAGGGTGACCCAGATCGCGTAGACGACGAGGGCGGCGGCGGCGAAGGTGACGAAGAAGGCGATAGTCTGCCAGGCCGTCGGCAAATGACCCATGTGCACGAGGGCGTAAGCCGAGACGCCGAGCCCCAGGAGGATGTCGGCGAGACGCCAGATGTCGATATGGCGGAAGGTCACGAAGACCTGGGCGTCCACGGGACGCGACAGTACGAGATCGAGATTGCCGGAGCGGACCTGCGCCGCGAGGTCGCCGATACCCGGGCGAAGAATGGCCTCGACCAGCCCCGAGAGCGCATTGAACACGCCCAGGAGCACCACGACCTCCCAGAAGTCCCATCCGCCCAGCGTGGTCGCATGTCTGAAAAACAGGGACAGCGTGAGCAACGCCGTGAGCAGGTAGAAGCACGTGCTCGCGAACGACGCCACGAAGTTCGCCCGGTACTGCAGCTCTTCGGCGGCGTTCAGCTTCCAGAGTGCGCCGATGACTTTCATCCGCCCGCCGCTCCGTAACGCTTGATCCCCGCCTTCCAAGCCGTCCGGCACAGCACCAGCCAGATGGCGATCCAGATCAGCTGACCCCGGAACCCCAGGAGAATCGCGTGCCCCTGCGTGGCCTTGGTGAGCACGTCCACGGGAAAGGCAAGCATGTAGGGGAACCAGAGCCAGCTCGCGACCCCCGCGACGACCGGCGGAAGGAGCGACAGGGGAGCGATGCGGCCCGCCAGAAAGAGCGAGATCCCTGCGTGGAGTTCCATGATCGAGGTCGCCCGCGTGGTCCAGAACGCCAGGAGCCCCGTGGTGAATGAGATCAAAAACCGGAGCATCGCGGCGAGTACCACGGCGACGGCCGTGATCGCGATCGTCTTGACGTCAAAGGGCAGGCGCACCACCGGCCACACTACGGACACTACCAGCCAGATCACCAGCAGCACCGTGGCACTGCGGGCCTTGTAGGCGATGTTGTCCGCGATCGCCTCGTGCACCGGGTGGACGGGCCGGGGCAACTTGAAATTCAGATCCCCTTCCCGAATCCAGCGATCGAGATACCAGGAATCCCAGGCGATGGTGAGTTGATTGATCAACGTGAGCGCAAAGAAATACCGCGCGAAGTCGGTGCGGGTGTATCCGCCCACCGATCCCTGCCCCGCGATGGACCACCAGATTCCGAGCGCGATGGCGGGCTCCATGACGCCCCACATGATCCAGAGGACGATCGAGGCACGGTACTGGAGATCGACCAGCCAGGCGTTCCGCATCAGGGCGCCGTAACGCCGGGCCCACACCCTAATCATGGTCCTCAGCCCCGAGGGCGAAGGCCCGCTGAATCACTTCCTCAATCGGCGGATCCGTGATGGAGATATCGGCCACCGGCAACTCGGCCAGAAGCCGTGCGCTGGTAGCCGCCGCGTGCTCCCGTGGCGTCTCGAGTACCGCATTCGGAAACCGGTGCTCCTTCAAGTCCCCGAAGCGTCTCAGCACGTCCTCACCGACCTCCCGCTGCAGCACCACCTCGAGCCTCTTGGATTGCGCAATCCGGGCAACCAGAGCTTCGAGTGCGCCATCGTACAACAAGCGGCCCCGGTTGATCATCAAGACCCGTGACGCGAGGGCCGTCACGTCCTGCATGTAGTGGGACGTCAGCAGAATCGTGGCGCCGTGGCGGTCGCGGTACGCCAGCAGGAAGCGCCTGATCGCTTCCTGCGCGGTCACATCCAGGCCGAGTGTCGGCTCGTCCAGGAAGAGCACGGAGGGCTGGTGCAGGAGCGCGGCGGCGAGCTCGCACTTCATCCGTTCGCCGAGGGAGAGTTGGCGCACCGGTTTGTCGAGAATGGCGCCAAGGTCGAGGAGCCGCGTCAGCTCGTCGAGCCGCTCTGTGTAGTCGGCGTCGGCGATATCGTAGATGGCGCGGTTCAGAACGAACGTCTCGATGGGCGGCAGGTCCCAGACGAGCTGCTGCCGCTGGCCCAGCACCAGGGTGATCCGCCGTTTGAATTCGGATCCGCCTGTCCAGGGATCGAACCCCACGACCCGCACCTTGCCCTTGGTCGGATAAAGCAGACCCGACAGCATCTTCAGCGTCGTGGTCTTCCCGGCCCCGTTCGGTCCCAAGAACGCGACGATTTCACCTTGTTCGATCGAGAACCCGACGTCACGAACGGCGTGGACGTCCCGGTACTTCGGCTTGAAGAGGGCGCCCAGAGCCCCGGCGAGGCCGGAGTCGCGGACTTTGACTTGGAAGGACTTCGAGAGGCCGGTGGCTTGTATTGCAGTTGCCATGGTCGAAATCTAGCCCCCTTAGCCAAAGACCCCCGGCTTACGCCGGGGGTCAGTGCAGACCAATGCCACGGGATCGGCCTTACTAACCCCCGGCGTGAGCCGGGGGTTACGAGATGGTGGGGTTAAGTCCCTCGCAGCGCGTTCACGATCTGCAACCGCGACGCCCGCACCGCCGGCAGGAACCCGCCGAGTACGCCCATGGACAGCGCGAAGATGAATGCGCCGACGACGATACTCACCGTGAGCGAGAACCCAAACCCGATCTCCGAGAACGACGCGAAGTTGACGGTCGAGACTTTCGCGAACGAGAGGCCGGAGGCCAGTACGACGCCGATCCCGCCACCGACCACGGCCAGGAGGATCGCCTCCATGAGGAAGGCGGCGAGCACGCTGCGTCGCCTGAATCCCAGCGCCCGGAGCGTGCCGATTTCGACGGTCCGATTCGCGACCGCCGCGTACATCGTGATCATCGCGCCGATCATGGCACCTACTGAGAAGATGATGGTGATCACGAGGCCGAGACCCTTGATCAAGCCGGCCAACTGGCCGGACTGCTCGCGATAGAAATCGCGCTCCCGCTTGGGCTCGATGTACTGCGTACGCGGATCGGCGGCGAGCCGTGCCTTCAGGGCGTCGAACTGTCCCGCATCCTTGAGCCGGAACGTGAGCGACGAGTAGACCGGCCGGTTGAACGCCTGCATCACCTGGTCCGCGTCCACCCAGATCTCCGAGTCGAACCCGGACCCCCCGGCGTCGAAGTAGCCGACCACCGTCCAATGGTCTCCGGCGAACGGCACGTCGGCCCCCATGGTCACGCCTTCGAACCGATCCGCGATGTTCCTCCCGACGATCAGCTCATGGCTCCCGAACTTGAACATCCGGCCCTGCGTGATTTTCACGGCCGGCCGCAATTCGAGACCCTGAGGGGATGTGCCCCGCACGGTGACGTTCCCCAGAGCGGCGTGGTTGCCACGCTTGTTCAGGTTGATGATCAGGTCCACTTCCCGCGTGATCAGGGGCTTGCCGTCGGCGCCGGGCGCGATCTCCGGCGCGGTCTCCATGATCTCGGCCGTACCCCGATCCACCTGACTCACCAGCTCGGACGTTGCCGACTTGCGAAGGATGATGGCGTTGTCGGCGGAGCCGGTGTCGACCATGGTCCGCGTAATCCCGGCAGACAGCATCAGCACGCCGGCGAAGACGAAGACGACCAGAGCGACACCGCTGATGGTCATGGTCGTCGTCAGCCGTCGCGCCCACAGAGAGCGCCAGATGTACGAGAATGGAATCTTCATCCGACCGTCCTCAAGCCGGACACGATGGGCATCCTCGCCGCCCGAAATGCCGGGACTGCCGCCGCCGCCAGCCCGCACAGGCCGGCAACGATCAATGCCAGCACGACCGTCCCCAAGGAGACTCCGTTCAAGGGGAAGAAGGCCATAGGCATGCTCGCGAAGCCTTTCACGATCGGGAACGTGAGGAGGACGCCAAGAACACCACCAAACATCCCGATGATCATGGCTTCACCGAGAATGAACATGAGCACGTGGCGGCCGGTGAACCCCAACGTCTTGAGCACCGCGTACTCGCGGGTGCGCTCCCGGACGGCCATCACGATGGTGTTGGCCAACACGAGCAGGATAATCCCGATGATCACGAAACTGATCACTTCGAGCGAGGTGATGATCGCCCCCGACATGGCGACGAAGCCCTGCTGGAAAGCCTTCTCACTCTCCGTCTTTGTCGGAGCCCGCGAGTTGGTGTACATCGTGTCCACCAGCGTGGCGACTTTCGCCATGTCATCCGGACGGTCGATCTTGAGGACGAACCACCCCGCGCCCAGATCCCGTCCCGGAGATGACTGCTTCAGGCTCTCGTAGAGGTAGTTCCACTGGAAGAACATCGCCGTCTCGTCGGTCGAGGGCTCTTTCCCGTGGTAGATGCCCCGCACCGTGAACTGCCAGGTGCCCGGGAAGATGTCCCCGTTCATCGTGATCACGTCGCCGATCTTGAAGTTGTGCTTCGCCGCGGTCTTGGCGCCAAGGATCGCGCCCGAACGGTCCGCCTGAAACGCCTTGAGCTGATCGGCCGGCACCTCGAACTCCGGATAGACCTGGAACCACGTGTCCGGGTCGATGGCATAGCGGGGCCAGAAGTTCTTGAAATCGTTCACGTCGCCGTACTGGCCACCGAACCAATTCGCCCACGTCGCGTCCGAAACGCCCGGCACCCGGAGGATTTCGGCCCGGTTGGTCATGGGCAGCGGGAAGATGAAGGACACGCGGTTCCGGACGATCATGCGGTTCTCGGCACTGTTGGCGACCCCGGTGTTCCAGGCGCCCACTACCGTGCGGAGCAGGCCGAACGCCATCACCGCGGTAGCAATACCAACGATCGTGAGAAATGACCGCAGCTTGTGCCGGAAAGCGTTCCGGAAAATGATCGAGAGCATTTTCATTGCAGCTCGCCCTTATCCAGATGCCGCACCGTATGCGCCCGTTCGGCGGCATGCGGATCGTGCGTGACCATGACGATGGTCTTCTTGTGTTCCTTGTTCAGCCGGTCCAGGAGCGTGAGGATCTCCTCGGCCGACTTGCGGTCGAGGTCGCCCGTGGGCTCGTCCGCGACCAGGATCTGCGGGTCGGTCGCGATCGCGCGCGCGATGGCGACGCGCTGCTCCTGACCGCCGGAGAGCTGGCGCGGCGAATGATCCATCCGGTCCGCCAGGCCGACGAGCGCCAGCGCGGTCTCGACGTGCGCCTTCCGCTGGGACTTGGAGAGCGACGTGAGCAGGAGGGGCAGCTCGACGTTCTCGAAGGCCGTGAGCACGGGGATCAGGTTGTAGAACTGGAAGACGAACCCGATGTTGGTCGCGCGCCACTTGGCGAGCTGCGACTCATTGAGCTGGGCGACGTCGGTGCCCGCCACCATGACCTGCCCGGTGTCGGGACGGTCGATGCCCGCGATCAGATTGAGGAGCGTCGTCTTGCCGGAACCCGACGGTCCCATCAGCGCCACGAACTCGCCCGTGGGAACGTCGAGCGTGATGTTCTGGAGCACGGGGACGGAGTTGGCGTCCCGGCGATAGGCTTTGGAGACGTTACGGACCTGCACGATGGAATCGGTCACTGGGGGGTTCCTGATTTCACGTTGACTTTGACGCCGCGGTGCAGCCGGTCGTCTACGGAGTCCACCACCGCGGTACCCACCGCGATGCCCTGCAGGATCGCTACCGAAGAACCGAAGTGCCGGCCTGCCGTGACGGGCACTTCCACGGCCCGGCCGTCCGACACGACGTAGACCACCATCTGCCCGTTTCGCTGCGCCACCGATTTCTCAGGCACCGCGATGACCGTCTGCGTGTCCTCGGGGGTCTGTGCCACGTTGGAACGTGGCAGAAAGTGCACCTTGGCGCTCATCTCGGGAAGCACCTTCGAGTCGTAGTGCTTGAACGCCACTTTCACTTGTACGGTCGCTTTAGCGCGGTCGGCGGTCGGAACGATCTTCGCGACCGACCCGGCATATCGGATGTCGGGATACGCGTCGAGGATGATCTCGCAGGGCTCGCCGATGGTCACCTGCGCCAGGTTCGACTCGGATACGTCGACTTCGACCTGCAGGGAGCCCAGGTCCGCGAGCGTCACGACGGATGCCTTGGACAGCGCACCACCGGTGAGCGGCGAAACCACTTCCCCGACGTCGGCGCTCTTGGTCAGCACGGTGCCATCGAATGGCGCCCGGATCACCGTGTTCTCGACCGACACCCGCGCCGCCGTCACGGCCGCCGAGTCGAGTGAAATGGTCGCCTTGACGCGCATCAGCTGCGCATCGGCCGCGTCGAAGTCCGACTGGCTGGCGAGGTTCTGCTTGAGCAGCGTGGCCTGCCGGTCCCGGCTCACCTGCGCGTTGTGCAGATCGGCGTTGCCCAATTCCAGGTTCGCCTGCGCCTGCGCGAGGGCGGCTTTGACGTCGGCGTCCTCGATCCGCGCGATGACCTGTCCTTCCTTCACGCGGTCGCCTTCGACCACACCCAGATAGACCAGACGTCCGGTGCCCTTCGAGGCCACGGCGGCTTTGCGTTGCGCGACCACGTAGCCTGACGCGGACGCGAGGACGTTCGCCTGTGACGGAGAGATCCTGACCGCGGGCGTGAGGTGCACCTGGATCCCGCCGCCGAGGCTCCGCGCGACCAGGAATCCTGCTAGGGTGAGGAGCAGAACAACCGGAATCCCCACCATGAGCAAGCGGCGGCCATCCCCGTTGCTTCCAGGCGTCGGGGGAGCGTCGCGATTGATCCGCAGCGCGGAGAGATCGGCTGATTTGTTGTCCATAGCGGGCATTAATGCTAACACGGCATTTCCATGACGGGGCAACGGGTCCGATCCTGACAGGTCTCGATGCCCCTGTCTCCAGTCGCGGCCACGGCACGCGTCATCCCCGGGCTGTCGCCCGGGGTTATGTACAGCGAAACCGCCATTGGGTGGCCTTTCATAGCCCCGGGCGCGAGCCCGGGGTTTGTATATCGACGTTCAGCAGAGGCGGATTTCGACAGGCCGAATTCGCGTCTCGCCGGCTACGCCGCCAACAGGCGCCATTTGGTGCTTTGGCCGCGATGAATTCGCGCAGCGAATCGGTGACGCCGCACCCGAATTCCCCAGTGATTGCTGGCTCTCCGCTCTGCCAGTCGGC
Organism: Gemmatimonadales bacterium; assembly: GCA_035553475.1. Lineage (GTDB taxonomy): Bacteria > Gemmatimonadota > Gemmatimonadetes > Gemmatimonadales > GWC2-71-9 > 40CM-2-70-7. The sequence goes on along the minus strand of DATNDQ010000045.1, from coordinate 7,689 downwards.
CGGCACGTCCGGCATTCCTCTTGCCATTCCCACCGCCCGAACCTCAACACACTTGGGACGGGAGGTCCTATGCACGTAGTGAAGGGAATGGCGCCGGCTGCCGTTGCGGCCGCGCTCCTCGTGATCGCGGCATGCGAGCAGCCGAACGCGGTCAATCCTCAGAAGTCCGTCGCGGTAGCTCGGACACCCGACAGCTGGGTGGGATGTGACGCCGGCGAGAAATTCACCGGGGGTGGACGGGTGGATCCGCCGGGCATAGGGAAGGTGACCTTCGGATTCAACATCCACGCGCCGGACTGCGGTGCGGGGGGGATCAAAGGTCAGCTGCAAGTGGTCTACCACGAGACACAGACGCTCAACCACTCCCTGACCATGGAGCACTTCGCGTCCTTCCCCAGTGACCAGGGCGGGAAGTGCGGAGAGTGGGACGGGACCCTGCGGCAGAAGGACGTCTTCGCCGGGTCGGGCTGGACCGATCACCACTACTTCATTCAAGTCTGCGACAACGGCGAGCCGGGACATGGCGTGGACACGTTCCTGTTCACGATCGACGACGCCGGGGACGGGACGCACAACAACGTGATGCCCGCCATCGTCCTCACGGGCGGCAACATCCAGGCCCACAAGTAAACCCGAGGGAGACTCCCATGAAACTCATGAAGCGGCTCTACGGGATCGGCCTCCTTCTGGCAGCCGTGCCCGCGCTGGCAGCCCAGAAGGGGCTGACCACCGTTACAGGATCGAGTGTCGCCGCCAGCGTGAAGCACGCCGGCGTGATGCAGCAGTTCGCGGTCGCGAATCTTCCCACCGGTGGTGGGCAGATGGCCGCGGACACGAATGGAATCGTCACGACCCAGTTCTCCAGTCCCTCCATCGCCGCAGTGACGGCGGGCGAAGCGGATTCGGATGGCTTGGGCTCGCAGCAGAGCGTGGCGACGGCGTCCAACGTCAGCCTGTTGGGCGGCATGATCACCGCCGATCGCGTCGTCGGTATCGCCAGCGTCATCTCGAACGGCAACAAGAGCTCGGGTGACTACGACGGGTCGGTCATCACGAACCTGACGGTGAACGGCACGCTGGTGTCGGGGAGCGACTTCACTCCGGCGCCGAACACGAAGATGACCATCCCCGGCGGCTACGTCGTGCTCAACGAGCAGGCGTCGGCCGGCCACGGCAAGGGGACCAACGTCTCGGTCAACATGATTCACGTCTACCTCTCGTCGGGAGACGAGATCGTCGTGGGAGCGGCGAGTAGCTCGATTCAATAGTTGTTAGGCGGTTAGGCGGTTAGTCGGTTAGCGAATGTCCACTAACCGACTAACCGACTAATCACTAACTGCCTCACGCCGCCGCATCCTCCGCACCCTCCCGAATCGTCAGCCAGTCGGTCCTGACGCGATCCCATTCCTGAATCACGAGCCCCTGGGAGGCGAAATACTCCCGGATTTCGGGCTTGGCGAAGCCCACGATGTCCTCGAGGATCGGGACGAGCACGGACAGGGCGTCGTCGGAGATGACGGTGCGCTTGGCGATGTGCGAGATCTCGCGGGCCTCGGACGCGGCGATGGTGAATCCTTCGCCGCGGTTCACGTGCAGCATCACCGGAATGTCCGATTGCCCGTCCCCCACGTAGACCACCTGGTCGCGCGGAATGGCGAGCTTTTCGCGCAAGGTCTCGACGGCGTCGACCTTCCCGAATCCGGCAGTGGCCCTGACGATGTTGCGGATCTCATCGGGCCCGGCGTCCCACTCGAACTGGGTGCCGATGATGTGGTCGGGGGCGACGATGCCGTGGAGGGCGGAAAGCACGACCTCTTCCGGCGCCGCGGAAACCACGTAGAAGTCGAACTTGTGGCCGTCGATCCCCTCGTCCAGCAAACGCTTCAGCAGGGGGACATTTCTCTTGAGCCTGACTCGCCGGCCGACCTCGATCAGGTCGCCGCGAGTCACTCCACGGAAGTCGGGATCGTGTCTCAGCAGATAGGCGAGCTCCGCACCCTGCTGGACGAGGTGTTGCTGGGACAGGCCACCCACACGCTTGTCGTAGCCGTCGACCCCGATGAGGTCGCTCAGGATGGCCCCTGAGTCGTCGAAGGACAGGGTTTGGTCGAAGTCGCTCGCCAACAAGTAGTGCTTCTTCACGTCAAAACTCCCTTAAAAAAGAAACCCGCTCTCGATGTGGGAGCGGGTTGGTGTCAGCAGACTCGAAGATCCAGTCGTTACACCGCGCCCCGCCCCGGCCGCTTGGCCTGGCAGTTCAGATTCATGGCGAAGTGCATGTGGAACGTCATGTGACCAAGGTACTAAGTCGCCAAGTCGCTAAGCAACCCCGGGACGGTAACAGATTTGCACCGGAATGGAGCGGTCACCGAAGGCGAGTGACACCATCCGGCCAGCCCCCTTTCAGGAATTCATCCACCGCGCCGAAAAAGACGTCGGGGGCATCGAGATACGGGAAGTGGCCGGCACCTTTCAGGACCAGTAGTCGTCCGTTGGGAACCGACAAGGCCCACTCGCGACCTGTAGCTTCGGGGAAGATGACGGAGGTCCCTTGAATGACGAGGACGGGGGCCTGGAGATGGCGAAGGCCGGGACGCCAGTCCCAGTCGCCGAGGGATGCCAAGGTGTACTTGTCGACAGACTGAATCTTGTTCCGTCGGGAATCCGGAGTGCCCGCGCAGAAATCGCCCTTCGAACGACTCACCGCGGCGGAGTCGGCGAAGAGTGGGACGAACCAGAGGTGGAAGTACGCGCGGCAGGCGACGGTGTCCCCTGGGTCTCGGACTCGCGCCTCGTACCACTTCTGCAGCGCCTGCTTGGTCGCGCTATCCCGCTTGGCCGCAAGTTGTCCGAATGCCTGGTCTCGCTCCCGCCCGGTCATCGGCAGACCCCCGACGATGATCATGCGGGAGACCTGGTCCGGATACCGGATGGCGTAGAGCGCGGCGACCGCGGCGCCCCAGGAGTGCGCGAGGAGGGTCAGCTTCTTCATGTGGAAGTGTCGGCGGATCGCTTCGAGGTCGTCGACGAATTTGTCGACCGTCAGTCCCGCCGAGTCGCCCACCAGGGTGGATTTCCCGGCGCCGCGCTGGTCGTAGAAAAGGAGGGTGTGATGGGCGGTCAGGGGCTCGAGGTCTGGGGCGAGGTAGTCGAGGGTGAACCCGGGTCCGCCGTGGATCACGACAACGGTGTCCGCGGAGTGGCCGACGATATGGTAGAAGAGCTTCAGGCCGCGGTTGTCCACGTAGCCGTCTTGGGTGACGGGCGACTGGGCGGCGGCGACAGTGGAGAGTGCTAGTAAAAGCAGGCAGCGCAGCACGGTGGCTCCGGGCATTGGCATTGGTGATTTAACCCAGAAACCGCTCTGTCGATAACCCTCCTGTGGGCACCGGGTCTTCCATTTCTTTTCTCTCAAAAAACAGCGGGGCTGTCATCCTGAGCGCCACGACGTGGCGCGAAGAGCTTGCCCTGAGCGCAGCGAAGGGACCCCGCTCGTCTTGGGCAGGAGCACCTCCTGAGCGCAGCGCAGGGACCCGCCCGTATTGAGCAAGAACACATCTCCACCACACGAGCTTCTACGGAGCTCGAGCGGGGTCCTTCGCTACAGGCGCTACGCGCCCTCCGCTCAGGATGACAAGCGGTTGCTTTTTAGAGAAAGGAATGAAGTGGAAACTCCGATGTCCCCAGGGGTTTCTTAGATCTGCAACTGCGGGGTTGCGCATTGTCACCCCACCCCCTATAATACGCAACATAGACGTTGCATATTCAACTCACACCCCTGAGGACCAAGGACATGACCGCCATGGCCACCGAAGCCCAGAAGAGCACCGACCGCATCGAGAAACACTTCGAAGTCCGCGCCCCACGCTCCAAGGTCTGGCGCGCCATCTCGGACTCCCAGCAATTCGGCGCCTGGTTCGGCGTCCGGGTGGAAGGGCCGTTCGTGGAAGGCACGACGGTGAAGGGATTCATCACCCACAAGGACTACGAGCATTTCAAGCTGGATTTCCAGATCGGAAAGATGGAAGCCGAGCGGTACTTCTCGTACCGGTGGCACCCCTACCCCTCGGATCCGAACTACGACTACTCGAAGGATCCCCGGACGCTGGTCGAATTCACGCTCGAGGACGTTCCCGGCGGGACGGCGGTGACCATCGTGGAGTCGGGGTTCGACAAGATCCCGCTCGCGCGCCGCATCGACGCCTTCCGGAACAACGAGGGCGGCTGGAACGGCCAGGTGAAGAACCTCACCAAGTATGTCGCGTAGCGCGTCAGCTGCTCAGCTGAAAGAGACCGAGGCCGTGCCGGTGTTCGCCGCTCTGGCGGACGCCACACGGCTCCGGTTGCTGCGGCGGCTCTCGTCGGAGGGGTCGCTGTCGATCACGCGGCTCTCCGAAGGGGAAGACGTCACGCGCCAGGCGATCACCCGGCACCTCTACGCTCTTGGCGACGCCGGCTTGGTACGGCACAAACGCAAAGGGCGGGAACAGATCTGGGATCTCGACATGAAGCGACTGGAAAAGGCACGGCAATATCTCGACCACGTGGCCGCGCAGTGGGATGCTGCGGCGGCAAGACTCAAGGCTTTTGTGGAGGATGGGGAGGCGTAGATTGCGGCATGATCGCGCCGCTCGTTTTTTCGCTGCTGGTCGTTCAAGCTCCCCATCCCGTAGACCTCGTCGCCGCCCGGGCCCTCGTGGCCCGGGTGGTTCCGACGAGCGCCAGCCGGTTCGAAGTCGCCGCGATGCCCGACAGCGCAGGCCTCGACGTATTCGAGATCGAGGGCAAAGGACCGAACGTCATTCTCCGCGGCTCGTCCGGTGTCGCCATCGCCTCGGCGCTCGATTGGTATCTGGAGCACGTCGCCGGGGTGAATCCGTCGCTCCCTCTTACGCCCATCGCACTGCCCAACGCGCTGCCGCCAGTACCGGCACCCGTGCACGTCGTCACGCCGTACCGCGTCCGCTACTTCTTCAACTACTGCACGTTTTCGTATTCGATGGCGTGGTGGAACTGGCGCGATTGGCAGGCGATGATCGACTGGATGGCGCTGAAGGGCATCAATGCCCCACTCGCGGTCACCGGACAGGAAGCCGTCTGGCGACAGGTTCTCACCGACTTCGGATTCTCCAGGAAGCAGATCGCTGACTTCCTGGTGGGGCCAGCGTACTTCCCGTGGGGATGGATGGCGAACATTGACGGCCTGGGTGGACCGCTCCCCGACAGCTGGATCGACTCCCACATCACGCTCGAGAGGCAGATCCTGGCCCGCGAGCGCTCCCTCGGCATGACACCGGTCCTCCAAGGTTTCACCGGTCATGTCCCCAAGTCGATCACCGACGTCATGCCCGGCACCACCATTCATCAGACCGGTGACTGGTCAGCGGGGTTCTCCGGGACCTGGTTCCTCGACCCGCAGGATTCTCTCTTCCAAAGGATGGGCAAGCGGTTCGTCGAGCGGCAATCCGAGCTATTCGGCACCGATCATCTCTACGCCGCCGATCCGTTCAACGAGATCAACCCGCCGTCGAATGACTCCACCTTCCTCGCCGGGATGGGGCGCGCCATCTACGGCGCGATGCAGGCGGCCGACAGCTCCGCGACCTGGGTGATCCAGGGCTGGTTCCTGGTCTATCAGGCGAGTTTCTGGAAAGACCCGCAGGCCGAGGCGATGATCGGGGCCGTGCCGGGGGACCACATGCTGGTGCTCGATCTCTGGGGCGACCGGTCCCCCGCCTGGAAGGTACGGCACGCGTTCTACGGGAAGCCGTGGATCTGGAACGTGCTCTACAACTTCGGCGGCAAGGTGAGCGTGAATGGTGACCTGCCGCGGATTGCCGCCAACCTCGACAGCGCCATCACGAGCCCCGCGCGCGGGCGCCTCGAAGGCCTCGGCATGACCATGGAAGGGCTCGGCACCAACCCCATCGTGCCCGACTTCGTGCTGAGCCAGATCTGGCGTGACACCGTGCCCGACGTCACCGCCTGGACTCGCGACTGGGTGACGCGCCGGTACGGCTCCTTCGATTCCTCCGCGTGGAGCGCGTGGCAGCTGCTGCTCGAGAGTGCCTTTCGATCGGCAACGCAGACGGGGAATTTCCTGGCCGAGCGGCCGCAGTTCTATGTCAAAGGAAGGGCGTACCGGTCGGAGCCGGTGCCTCCGTACGACGGCAAGATCCTCGCGGCGGCCCTCGATTCCCTCCTCGCCGCCGCGCCCAGGCTCTCGTCACGCGACGCCTACCGCTATGACGTCGTCAACCTCACCCGTCAGGTGCTCGACGAATTGGGGTTGCCGCTCGTCACCCGAGTCGAGGAAGCGTACGACCGCAAAGACCGGAAGGCGCTCGTGGCTGCCGAGGGTCGGGTGGAGTCCTTGCTTGTGGATCTCGACCGGCTGGTGGGTACGCGGCCGGAGTTCCTGATGGGTCGCTGGCTCTCCGACGCCAAGCGCTGGGGTAAGACCGACGCCGAGCGACGGCTCTACGAGTGGAACGCGCGGAACCTCATCACGCTCTGGGGCACGAAGTGCACGGAGGGTGAGAATGACGATCTGAACCTCTACGCATATAAGGAATGGCAGGGGATGTTCAGCCGGTATTTCCTGCCGCGGTGGAAGGATTTCTTCGGAAGGCTCAACCGGTCACTGGACTCGGGGACGACTTTCGATCGGGCGCCGTTTGCCATGGCATCATGCGAGTGGGAGCAGAGCTGGTCACGGCAGACCGATGCGTACCGGACGATGCCCCAAGGAGACCCCGTTTCCACGGCGAGGGAGCTCATCGTGAAGTGGCGTCCCTAGGAAATCCCATCTTCCATTTCATTCCTTCACTAAAGCGCCCACGCTGTCATCCTGAGCGAGCGCGTAAGCGCGAGCGAAGGACCCCGCTTGTACTTCTTGGGAACTCGTATTGGAGGGTGGGCGGTTAGAACAGGTGCTCCTGCCCAGGCCGAGCGGGGTCCTTCGCGCCACTTCGTGGCGCTCAGGATGACAGGCGATCGCTTTTTAGAAAGAAAAACGCAGGGCGGCAGGGGTGAAGTGCACTAGAGGATCGTCTTGAGTCCGAGCGAAAACCCCGGAAGCACATCCTCTCCCTCCAGGGTCTGGTCTTCCGCCACCAGGCTCTCAGAGCCGTCGGCCCGGTACACCCTGGCGACTCGACGAATCGGGTCGATCAACCAGATCAGCCGAGTGCCGGCGCGGAGCCAGTCAGCCGCCTTGGCGAGGATTTCACCGGGGCGATTTCGGGGAGACAGAACCTCTACCACAAGGTCGGGACCTAGCTCGACATACCCGACGGGGTCAGGATCGGGAATCCTCCCTTTGCTGACGAACGCGACGTCAGGGCCGCGGACGGTGTCGGGGTCCCGGGCGAGCGTGAATCCGGTATCTCCGGCGTAGACGGTGCCGAGACCGTGCGCCTTGTTGTGCATGCCGATAGCCAAGGCAAGCTCAGCGGTGATGCGCCCGTGCCTGCCGCCGGGAGGCTCGCGGACCACGAGCACACCTCGTACCAGCTCCGTCCGTTTGTTGGGGAGGTTCAGGTGCAGGAGCTCGTCCGCCGACAGCAGGGCCTGCGGGGTCATAGGCGGAACGTAGGCGGGCTCGGTGGGCATCGCAAGAACATTGCAGCTCGGCGTCAATGGCGAATCAACCCCGGGTCACCCGTGCGGTCCACCCCGGGCTCGTGG
>DATNDQ010000044.1:0-2275 GCA_035553475.1 Gemmatimonadales bacterium | reverse complement strand
CGCGCGGATGCGGCTGATGCGCTCCCTGGTCCGGGACTTCAACGTGTACCGGTGGGCCGGACGGATGCTCATCGACGCGGCCGGCATCCGCCGGCGGAACCGTCTCGCCGAGTGGTCGGCGGAGCCTGAGTGGAGAGTCCGTGATACCGCGGACGGCCGGGTCCGATGAACGGGGGGGCAGGGGCCGTCGGCTCATCCCCCGCGCCGCCCCCGGTGGGGGGACCAGGCTGGGCTTACTTCTTCGACCTCGACGGAACGCTGGTGGATTTCGTGGACCCCCCGGCGGTGGTACGCGTGGATCCCGGTCTCCGCGACTTGCTGGAGTCGCTGCGCCACGTGAGCGGAGGAGCGGTAGCGCTCATCAGTGGTCGCTCGCTGAAGGACATCGACACGCTGTTCCCCGGCGATCCCCCCATCCCCGCCGCCGGGCAGCATGGCCTCGAGCGCCGGGGCGCCGATGGGCGTCTCACACCGCACGAGCCACCCTCGGGGCTCGACGCCGCGCGGCGCATCCTCACGGGATTGGCGGACCGGCGGATCGAGGTGGAGGACAAGGGACTTTCGCTCGCCATCCATTACCGGCTCGCGCCACAGCTGGGTGGGTACGCCGGGCGGTTGGCGCGGCTGGCCGCGGCGCAGGCGGGGCCTCAGTACACGGTCCTGCCCGGCAAGCGCATCATGGAGATCAAACCGTCGGGGCGCGACAAGGGCGTGGCCGTTCGGGAGTTCATGGAGGAGCGGCCCTTCCGGGGCCGGGTTCCGGTGTTCGTCGGAGACGACATCACCGATGAGCACGGTTTCGAAATGGTCAACGCGCTCGGGGGCGCGTCGATCAAAGTGGGCGCCGGGGAGACCGCCGCCCGCTGGCATCTGCGTGACGTCCGCGCCGTCCGGGCCTGGCTCACCCGGGCGATCACCGCCGCCCAAGTCCCATGAGCGGGGAGGGGCTCGACCTCGCACTCGTGGGGAACGGCACCGTCGGCGCGCTCGTGAACTCGCTCGGGCAGGTCGTTTGGGCCTGTTTTCCCCGGTTCGACGGGGACCCGATGTTCTGTTCACTCCTGCGCGCGCCCGGACTGCCCCCCGGTGCCCCCGGCTCGTATGCGGTGGACCTGGTGGATCAGGAGCGGTCGGAGCAGGAGTATCTCGTCAACACGCCGGTCCTCGTCACCCGCTTGTACGACAAGAGCGGGGGTGGGATCGAGATCACGGACTTCGCCCCCCGTTTCCATCAGTTCGGCAGGATGTTCTGCCCCATGATGCTGGCGCGATCGGTGCGCCGCATCGCCGGGAGCCCGCGCATCCGCCTGCGCGTGGTACCGGCCGCGGACTATGGCGCTCGACCCGCGACGGTCACCTGGGGGTCCAATCACGTGCGCTACGAGGGCGCGGGGTTGGCGATCCGCCTGACCACGGACGCGCCGATCAGCGCGGTGCTCGAGCAGAATCCCTTCTTCCTGGAAGACTCGGTCACCCTCCTGTTCGGCCCCGATGAAACGGTGCAGGGCACGCCGGCGCACGTCGGCCACCGCATGCTGGAGGAGACCACCGCCTTCTGGCGCGAATGGGTGCGGTCCCTCGCCATCCCGTACGAGTGGCAGGACGCCGTCATCCGCGCCGCCATCACGCTCGAGCTCAACGTGTTCGAAGATTCGGGCGCGATCATCGCCGCGATGACGACATCCATTCCCGAAGCGAAGGGCAGTGCGCGCAACTGGGACTACCGCTATTGCTGGGTCCGGGACGGCGCCTTCGTCGTGCACGCGCTGAACCGGCTCGGCAACACGCGGACCATGGAGCGGTATCTCGCGTATATCCTGAACGTCGTCGCCGCCGGGCCCGACGCGCGCCTCTCACCGGTGTACGGCATCTCCGGCCATCCGGTCCCCGAGGAGCGCGAGGTCTCCTCGCTCGCCGGATATCTGGGCTTCGGTCCCGTCCGGGTGGGGAACCAGGCGTACCGGCAGGTGCAGCACGACGTCTATGGGTCGGCCATCCTCGCGGCCACCCATGTCTTCTTCGACCACCGCCTGGTCCGCCGCGGGGATGAGGCGCTGTTCCGCCGGCTCGAAGGTCTGGGTCATCAGGCCGCGAAGCTCCACGACCAACCCGACGCCGGCATCTGGGAGCTGCGGGGCACCGCCCGCGTGCACACGTTCTCGAGCCTGATGTGCTGGGCCGCCTGTGACCGCCTCGCCCGCATCGCGCGGAAGCTCGGGTTGGCCGACCGCGCCGACTACTGGCGCGGGACAGCGGAGCGCATTCGTCAGATGAT
>DATNDQ010000043.1:0-3775 GCA_035553475.1 Gemmatimonadales bacterium | reverse complement strand
TACCGCGACCCCTCCCGGCTGGCCCTGGTCTGGAGCAAGTGGAGCAACTTCGACAAGACGTGGGTGTCCACCGCCGAGTATCTCGACTACCAGCGGCAAACCCAGCTCTTCCAGGATGTGGCCCTGTGGAACGACAACGGTGAGGTCACACTCACCGGGCCCGAGGGACACGCCGAGAGCGTGACGAGCGCGCAGGCCACGGCGAATCTCCTCGATGTGCTGGGCGTGACGCCACGCGCCGGGCAGATGTACACCGCCGCGGAGGACATCCCGAATGGTCCTGCCGTGGTCATGGTCGGCTACGATCTCTGGCAAAAACGGTGGAGCGGGGATCCCTCCCTGGTCGGGAAGACCATTCAGGTGGACGGCCAGCCCTATCGCGTGGCGGGAATTCTTCCGCGCGACTTCCGCCTTCCTCTCGAGTTCCAGTCACGCTCGTCCGTTCAGCTCATCGGCCCGATGCAAATCGATCGCTCGGCGCCGATTCGTGGCGGTCATTGCTGCTATGCCATCGGGAGACTCGTACCCGGGGCCACGCCCGCCCTCGTCACCACCGAGATCAGGACGCTCGCCGCGCAGTGGGTTCAGCAGGGACTCTATCCTGTGGACATGCACTTCCAGCCCTTCTCGATTTCTCTTGACGATGAGGTGACCGGCCCGGTGCGTCCGGCCTTGATGCTCCTCACCGCCGCGGTGGTGCTGCTCCTGGTGCTCACCTGCGCGAACGTCGCCAACCTCATGCTCACCCGCGCGGCGGACCGGGGGCGCGAGATGGCCGTTCGCGCGGCGCTCGGTGCCGGACTTCGGGACATGCTGCGCCTCGCGCTCGGTGAGAGCCTGGTGCTCGGGATCAGCGGAGGCGTGGTGGGGCTGGGGATGGCCTGGGCGGGGGTTCGCCTGCTCGCCGCGCGCGCGCCCACCACGGTGCCGCGCGTGGCCGAACTCGGGATCGATGGGCGGGTGGCGCTGTTCGCGCTGCTGCTCGCGGTCGGCACGGGCATGCTCTTCGCGCTCGTGCCCTTTGCGCGGGTCAGGCGCCTGGACCTCGCCGATTCTCTGCGGGCGGGCAGGGGACAGAGCGCCGGGATCGACCGGCGACGGGTGCGGACCGCGCTGGTGGTCTGCGAAATGGCGTTCGCGGTATTGCTTCTGGTCGGCGCGGGGCTCACCATCCGCACGCTCGTCAATCTTCTGCGCATCAATCCGGGATTCGACGCGCGGAATGTGCTCACGATGCAGGTCTCCCTGCCGGCCGCGAAGTACAGCACCCTGGAGAGCGCGAATTCGTTCTTCCACACGCTTGGCGATGAAGTCCGCAAGCTGCCTGGCGTGCAGGCCGCCGGGTTCGCGAGACTGCTCCCCCTCGCCACCGAGATGGGGGACGCGGGACTGGTTATTCAGACCAAACCGTTGCCGCCGAACGTGCCGGGACGTCAGGCTGACTGGCAGGCGATCTCTCCCGGCTACCTCGAAGCGATGAAGATCCCGCTGGTGAGTGGCCGGTACTTCGACGCCCATGACGACTATTCGGGCGAGCAGGTCATCATCCTGAACCGCGAGCTCGTGAAGGAGTACTTCCCCGGAGAGGATCCCCTCGGCCAGATGATCCAGATCGGCAGACCGGGCGCGCCGTTCCGGCGCGTGGTTGGCGTGGTCGGGGATGTCCATCACAACGGACTGCTCGGGAACCTCAAGCGGGGGTTCTATGTCCCTCAGGATCAATGGGCCAACTCCTATGGCCCCCCGTCTCCCCCGATTCCTCGCCGGGCCGCTTACCTGGTGATTCGGTCGAGCGGAGCCCCCGAAGATCTGACCGGCCGCGTGGTGAGCCTCATCCGGGGCCTCGATCCCGACTTGCCCGCCACCGACATCCGCCTGCTCTCGGACGTGCTTGCTTCGGCGACGCAGGAGCAGCGCTTCACGATGGGACTGATGGCGGTCTTTGCCCTCCTCGCGCTCACATTGGCGGCGGTGGGGATTTATGGGGTGATCTCCTACAGCGTCAGCCAGCGGACCCGCGAGATCGGCATTCGGCTGGCCCTGGGTTCGGACGTGCGGGGTGTGCGGGACCTGGTGCTGCGGCAGGGGATGCGCCCAGCCTATCTCGGGGTCGCGCTGGGACTTGGGAGCGCGGTGGTCCTCACGCGGTTCCTGCGGTCCATCCTCTATGAGGTGGCACCTCTGGATTGGGTGACCTTCGGGCTGGTCCCGCTGTTGCTTCTCGGCGTCGCGCTCGGCTCGGTCCTGATCCCGGCGGTGCGGGCGTCGCGCGTGGCTCCGGTGGAGGCGCTCCGTATGGAATGAGCAACTTGCGGGCTCCGCCGGAAGTGGAGAACGTTCCCTGACCCCTGGGGCGTCCCTTCCCTTCAGAATCGAGGATCTTGATGACCGGCCTGCGCGACTTCCTGGAAATGCCTTACGACGAGCTCGAAGAACGGAACCTGGCGGCCAAGAAGCAACGGCAGGATCGAGTGCCCGCCGACCAGATCCAGGAAGAGCGCCTGAAGTACCTCCGGGACGAGAAGCGCATCAAGGCCGTGACGGTCTGCTTCACGGACCTCGAAGGCCGGTTTCACATGCTGGACTACGACAAGAAATTCCTTCTGGGGTCGGTAGACAACCTCACGTTCGACGGCTCGTCCATCCGGGGCTTCTCCCGCCAGCAGGAATCCGATCTTCGTCTGCGGGTCGACTGGCCCGCGTTCTACTGGCTGCCCTCCGACATTTTCGGCCACGGCAAAGTCCTGGCGTTCGCGGACGTCCTGGAGCGGGAGGGTGCCGCGTATCCGGCCGACATCCGGGGCGTGCTCAAGGAGTACGCGGCGAAACTGTTCGCGAAGGATGGGACGGAGTGTTTCGCCGCCAACGAGATCGAAGGGTTCCTGTTCCAGGGGCGGGACGCGGAGCGGCATTACCACGAGACCGGCAAGTTCGACTACCTCTCGACGGGCGGGTACTACCACTCACTGCCGGGCGACGCGCTCCGGATGTTCATCGACACCGCGGCCGAAGTGCAGCGGGCGATGGGGTTCGCGAACGAGAAGGATCACCCGGAAGTCGCGCCGTCGCAGTTCGAGATGAACTACAGCTATTCCGAGGCGTGTATCGCGGCGGATCAGGTGCAGCTGTACAAGCTCCTGTCCCGTCAGGTCGCCGCCCGGATGGACATGACCGCCTGCTTCCTGCCCAAGCCCGTCACCGGCGTGAACGGGAACGGCATGCACACCAACGTGTCGGTGGCGCGCAAAGGCAAGAACCAGTTCTGGGACCCGAAGGGTCAGGACCAGCTGTCGGCGGCGGGGTGGGACTTCACCCGGCGCATCCTGTCGAATGGCGCCGAGATCTGCCTGATCCTGAACTCGAGCGTCAACGCCTACCGGCGTCTGGACCCGCACTTCGAGGCCCCGAACCAGATCAAGGCCTCGGCCATCGACCGCGGTTCGATGATCCGGATTCCGTTGGGCAACGAGCGCTCGAAGCGGGTCGAGGTCCGTTCCATCGCGCCCGATGCCAATCCGTATCTCGCGCTGTACTCGGTGTTCCGCACCGGGTTGGAAGGGCCGCTCGCGCAGGACGCCGGGACCCAGTCCAAGTACCTGTCGGACAACATCTACGACGCGATCCGGCTCTATCAGGGCAGCGCGTTCTACAAGCAGATGCTCGGCGCGGAGGTTCACGGCAAGTTCGCGGACTTGAAGCTCGCTCAGGCCGACCGCTGTCCCCGCGCCCTGGGCGCGGTGGTGAAGGCCGCCGAGATCCAGTTCCACCACGAGGT
>DATNDQ010000042.1:0-12994 GCA_035553475.1 Gemmatimonadales bacterium | reverse complement strand
GAGCAGGATCGCGACGCCGGCGGCGGCCCGGGATTCGAGACGCCATGCCAGCTCCTGCCGAACGGCGGGATCGAGGCCGGTGAGGAGCTCGTCGAGCACGAGCACTCGCCGGCCCCCCAGCACGGCCTGGGCCAGGGCCAGCCGCCGGCGGACGGAAACATCGGCCGTGCCGATGGGGTCGTCGGCATGCAATTCGAGGCCGGCGACGGCGAGGGCGTCGCGCACCGCCGTTGCCGGATTGCCGCGCACATGAAAGCGGCCCCAGTACTCCAGCAGCTCCCGGACGGTGAAGGCCGCCAACCACGCCGGATCCTGCGGCGCATACCCCACGATCTTCCGGACGCGCGCGTCCTTCGCGTCCCATGATCCCACCCGCGCCTGCCCCGCGTGGGCGCGCGTGATGCCGGCGGCCACCCGCAGCATCGTCGATTTCCCGGTACCGGCCCCGCCGACGACGGCGACCACCTCACCCGGAATCACGTCGGCATCCACGCCGTCGAGCACTCGGCCCGTCCGTCCCACCCAGGTGACCTGGGAGAGGGAGATCGCGGGCGGAATCATGGCTTCCACCGCCGCCAGAGTTCCGCCGTGACGAGGAGTCCGCACGCTGCGACCGGGACGGAGACACCCGCCGCCGATAGCGCCGCATCCACCCCGTCTCGCCACCCCAGCTCCACCCGCCAGGCGGCGCCCACACCCGCACCCAGCGTCACCGCTCCCGCCAATCCGGTCACGGCGACCCAGCGCCCCAAGGCGAGCGCCAACGGTGATGCCGGGTGCCGCAGCGTCATCGCGGTGACGCGCCCCGCGTGGGGCCCCGCGAGAACCGCGGCGGCAGTCACCGTGGCGGTCAACGCGACGCCGAGGATCAGGACCGGCAGTGACACGCCATCGACGAGCCCTTCGAGGCCGACGGCGCCGAGCCCGATGACCGTCAGCCAGAGCCCCAGCCGGGTCTGGCGGACCAGCGCACACACGGGCCTCCACTCGGCGACGGCTTGACGGAAGAAGAGGAATGTCGTCACGCGCTGTATCTACAAGACAAACGGGCGCCGACCGTGATCCGATCGACGCCCGCTGGGTCCGAAAAACGCCGGACTTAGTGCCGGTGTTTCTTCTTCTGGTCCGCCGCGGCGATCATGGCGTCGACCACCGGCGCCGGATCGAAGCGAACGGGATCGGTGGCCGGAAGCCCCGTCTCCTTGGTCGCGCGCGCTACGGCGTCACGCGCGGCGCGTTCGTCGAGGTCGAACGTGTTCAGGCATACGGCGATCACCTTTGATTCACGCACCGGACGAGCCGCGTCCTCGTAGACCCGGATGAGCTCCGGCAAGGGCGGAATCTTGACCCAGGGCGCGCGGCCATGGTAATCGCCGATGAAATCGCGCGATGACTGGTGGCACAGAATCATCGCGTCCGGGCAGGAGCCGTGCAGAAGTCCGAGCGTGACACCGGAGTAGCCGGGATGAATGAGACTCCCCTGCCCCTCGACCAGCACGATGTCATGATCCTTCGCCCCCTGCAGCACGAGTGACTCGGCGGCGCCGGCGATGAAGTCGGCGACGACGGCGTCCACCGCGATTCCCCATCCCTCGATAAAGATCCCGGTCTGCCCGGTGGCCACGAAGCTGGTGCGCCGGCCCCGTTTGACCAGCGCGTCCCGCAGCTGGAGCTGAGCGGTCATCTTGCCGACGTTGCAGTCGGAGCCCACGGCGAGCACGGTGAGCGCCGAGACCTCCGCCGCGCGGCCATCCGCGATGGGGAGGTGGGCGGGAGGTTTCCGGGCGTCGAGGATTCGAACGCCTTTCTTCTTTGCGATCGCCCCCAGCTCCGGATCATCGCCGATGAACGTGTGGAGACCGCTCCAGACTTCGAGCCCGCTCTCGATCGCGGTCTTGAGCCACCCACGCCATTCGTCAGGAAGCTGGCCCCCCGCCGGCGCGATCCCGATGAGAATCGCCGTCGCCCCGCCGCCCGCGGCCATCCCCTTCGCGAAATCCCCCACGACCGGGATGTTCCCGCCGAACCCCAGCACATCCTGAACGGTCTTGCCGGCGTAGCGCCGGTCGAACACGCCCACGATGCGCTCCGGGAAATACCGCACGCAGCTGTTGGCGGTCTTGGACGTGAGGGGATCGAATTGGCCGTCGGCGAGAATCAGGAACCGGTGGTCAGGGCGCGTCATCGCTCGGGACGTCGTTTGGGGAGGTGAATGGGAATGCGGAATTCGTCCGTGTGCCTCAGCACGGCGGACTGGGTGGCGACGTCCCCGTAGATCTCCCCGTGGACGACGTGACGGACGAAGACGATCACGGTCGCGAGAATGGGGACGGCCACGACCAGCCCCACGATCCCGAGCAAGGTCCCCATCACCAGCACGCTGGCGATGGTGAGGACGGGAGGCAGGGCCACTTTCCTTTCCATTATCAGGGGGCCTACCACGTTCGCCTCGATGATGTGGACCACGACCCCCAGGAGCAGGACGGCGACCACCCGCAGCCAGTCCCCCTCCCCCACGACGAACAGGGCGGGAAGGACGGTCGAGAGCAGGGTGCCGAAGAAGGGCACGATGGCCGCGACCCCGGCGAAGACGCCGAACGCGAGCCAATACGGGGCGCCGAGGATCAGGAGGCCGATCGTCGTCAGGGTGCCGAGGACGAACATCGCCAGCAGCTGCCCGCCCACCCAGGCACGCAGCGTCTGGGCCGTATCGTCGAGGATGCGCGCGGCGGTGAGGCGATGCTGGGGAGCCACCAGGCCGATTACGCCGTCGCGGTACACCCCGGGATTGCGGGCCAGATAGAGCGCCATGACGAAGACGCTGGCCCCTTCGATCAACGCGAGACCGCCGGCCCGGAGATACGGAAGGACGGAGGTCCGCAGAAACCCGAATCCTTCCGTGATGAGCGAGCCCACCACTCCCGACGTCGGATCGGCGAGCGGTGACCGGCGCAGGACCGGATACCTCGCCGCCGTGCGGGCCAGGACGTTCTGGACCTCGGTGAGTGTCGCGGGGAGGCCGGAGACGAGCGCTTGCGTCTGGTCGATCACCGGCGGGAGCAGCACGGCACCCAGACCGACCACGGCGCCGAGGGTACCGGTCACGGCGATGGTGAGTCCGGCCCAGCGCGGGACCTTGAGGCGGCGCTCCAGCCAGTCGGTGACCGCGCCGAGGTAGATGGAAAACAGGATGGCGATGAAGACGACGATGAGGACGTCGACGACCCGGACGGCGAACCAGATGCCCAGGGCGGCAACGAAGAGCGCCACGAACGTGGCGCCCGAGAGTTTGGACTTCGCCGACGGCTCAGCGGAGTTCAGTGGGTGTGCCCGGCTTCGTCGTCCTCGACCAGCTCGGCGTCTTTCGCGCCCTTGCCGATCTGTTTGGTTTCGGCAGGGGACCCGGCGCCGAGCAGGCCCATCTTCTGCTTGAGCGCCGCGAGCTGCTGATCCGCGTCGGCGCGGACTTCGATGGTCTGGAACTGCTTCATCAGGGAGTCACCCGACAGGTCTTCGTTGACCTCGGCGGCCGCGATGAGCTTCCGTTCTTCATGTTCGATCTGCTCGGCCATGCGCTCGAAGGTTTCGAAGGCGGAGTTGTCGCCCATCGACGACATGGTCTCCTGAATGCGCTTGTGGGCTTCGGCCCGCTTCTGCCGCGCGATCAGGATGTTCTTCTTCCGCTTCGCCTCTTCGATCTTGTCGTTGAGCTGGCGCAGCGAGAGCTTGAGCTTCTCCGTCTCTTCCCGGTGCTTCACCCAGGTGTCGTGCAGGGTGAGGGCGTTCTGGACGTGCTCGTTGTGCCGCAGGAGCGCCTGCTTGGCGAGGTCGTCCCGGCCTTCCTGAACCGCCAGCACGGCGCGCTTCTCCCAGTCCTCGGCCATCTTCTTTTCCTGCTCGGCCTGGGCGGAGAGCTTCTTTTCATCGGCGATCGCGGAGGCCACCTGCTGCTTCGCCTTGGCCAGCTGGCTCCGCATATCGACGATGAGCTGGTTCAGCATCTTCTCAGGATTCTCGGCGCGCGAAATCAGGTCGTTGATGTTCGACCGGATGAGCGTCGAGAGACGGTCAAAGATCCCCATACACCCCTCTATTGCGGGTCAACGACCCGGCTTGAGCTCCCGCGTGCCGCGCGATTCCGCGAGCACCCGCTCCGTGAAGTCCAACCGCTCGACCAGCTCGGTCACCTGGCCCGACAGCTGCTGAACCTGATGCTCCAGCTCCGCCACCCTGGTTTCGTCCGTGGCATCGACGGGCACCGACTCCCACTCGCCACCCTTGCCCTTCCAATGCCGCCGCGGACGCGAATTCAGGCGGATAGACTCCGCAATCGCATCGCCGACCGGCGAATTCACGACCCAGCGGATCACGAACGCCACGCAGATGGCAACCCCGACGATGCCGAACAGCGGCACCAGCTGGTGCAACACCTCGACGTTCGCCGGGGGCGGCACGGAAATCACCTGCGCCAGCGCCCCTGCAGAACCATACGGGATCATGACAGTTCCGGCTTCACCGCGGGGGCTGGATCAGGCCCTGCTCCTTGGCCTTGGCCAGCATCCGTTCGGTAAAATCTACACGTTCCGACAGTTCCGTCACCTCTTGGCGCAGATCCTCGATGGCCTGGAGCACCTGGTCGCCGGCCTCCCCCGTCATACCCCCCTCCCCCTTGAGCCTCTCGGCATAGGCTTTTCCCACCGGGGACAGCGCGATCATCCAGGCGAAAAAGCCGCCCACGGACACGATCGGGATCAGCAGGGCAAGAAATCCCACGTCAGTTCCTTGGCGGCACGAGCCGCTCCGGTTCGCGCTGCTTGGCCAGCATCCGCTCCGCGAAGTCCACGCGCTCCTCCAGCCCGGCAATGCGCCGGTGCGCGTCCTCGAGGTCCGCGCGGAGCTCGTCCACGGCGCCATCCGGTACCGCGGAAGGCACGGGATCGCGGCTGATCCTGCGGGCGATGGCCGCCACCAACGGGCGCACCGTGAAGAACACGCCGGCAACGACCGCCATGAGGGCGACGACTTCTTCCGGCCTCATCTCGCACCCGGGCCGACGCGCGGCTGTTCGGTCTGCTTCGCCAGCATCCGCTCCGTGAAGTCGAGCCGCTCGGACAACTGCGCGACGTCCTGCCGCAGTCCGTCCACCTCGCCGAGAAGCTCGTCCCGCATTTGCTCGAGCGCCCGGGCATCCGCACCGGCCTGCCCTTCGAGTTTCCGGGCGATGGCTTTCCCGATGGGGCGCAGCACCCACACGGCGCCGCCCAACATCAAAAACAGAAAGAGGAATTTGATGCCTTCTTCGGGCGTCATGTCACCTCGGCGGCGCCAGGCGCTCGCCTTCCTTCTGTTTGGACAGCATCCGCTCCGCGAAGTCGAGCCGCTCGGCCAGCTCGCCCACCTGTTCCTGGAGATTCGTGATCTGGGCCGCCGTTTCATCCCGGTGCTCCGACAGCTCCGTCGCTATCCCGTCGGCGTTGGAGTGCTTGCCCCGGATCCGGTCGGCGATCGCGCGGCCGATGGGCGAGAAAGCGATCGCGGCGATAGTACCGCCACCAAAGAGGAACACGATCGCCAGGATGTCTTCCACTGCGCCGCCTCCTTCAGTCAACCTGCGACGTCAGTCGCCTGGGGGCAACACCCGCGCGAGGAAGCGTCCCGTGTGGGACCCCTTGGCCCGCGCCACCTGCTCCGGCGTGCCCGCCGCCACCACCTGCCCCCCGGCGTCGCCGCCCTCGGGGCCGAGATCGATCACCCAGTCCGCGGTCTTCACCACATCCAGATTATGCTCGATCACCACGACCGTATTGCCCTTGTCCACCAGCCGGTGGAGCACGTCCAAAAGCAGCCGGACGTCCTCGAAGTGCAGTCCGGTAGTGGGCTCATCCAGGATGTACAGGGTACGGCCGGTGTCGCGCTTCGCGAGCTCGGTGGCGAGTTTCACCCGTTGGGCTTCACCGCCCGACAGGGTGGTCGCCGACTGCCCGAGGTGGATGTACCCGAGCCCTACGTCGTTCAGAAGCTCCAGTTTCGCCTTGAGGCGAGGCTGAGCGTCGAAGAATTCCAGAGCATCGGCGACGGAAAGGTCCAGCACGTCCGCGATGCTCTTTCCTTTATATCTGACCTCCAGCGTCTCCCGGTTGTACCGGCGCCCTTTGCACACCTCGCAGGGCACGTAGACGTCGGGCAGAAAGTGCATCTCGACCTTCACCAGTCCGTCGCCCTGGCACGCCTCGCACCGCCCGCCCTTCACGTTGAACGAGAATCGCCCCGGCCCATACCCGCGGACCTTCGATTCGGGGAGCATCGTGTAGAGCTCCCGGATGGGTGTGAAGAGGCCGGTGTACGTCGCCGGGTTGGAACGCGGCGTCCGGCCGATGGGACTCTGATCGATGTCGATCACCTTGTCGATCTGGTCGAGCCCCTCGAGCCGCTGGTGGACACCAGGCACCACCTTCGCCCGGTAGAAATGGCGCGCGAGTCCCTGGTAGAGGATGTCGGTGACGAGGGTGGACTTGCCGGAACCCGAGACGCCGGTGACCGCGACGAAGAGGCCCAGGGGGAAGTCGACCGTGAGGTCCTTCAGGTTGTGGTGCTTCGCGCCCACCACGCGGATGTGCTTGTCCTCTCCGGCCAGGCGGCGCCGCGGAGGGACCGGGATTCGCAGCTCTCCCCGGAGATACCGCGCCGTCAGGGATTCCTTGCTCTTCAGCACCTGTTGGAGCGTGCCCGCCGCGACAACCTCGCCACCGTGACGGCCGGCTCGCGGGCCGAGATCGATCACGTAATCCGCCGCGCGGATGGTCTCCTCGTCGTGTTCCACCACCAGCACGGTGTTCCCGAGGTCTCGCAGCTCCTTCAGCGTGGTGAGGAGCTTGGCGTTATCCCGCTGGTGCAGTCCGATCGACGGTTCGTCCAGGATGTAGAGCACGCCCACCAGCCGGGAGCCGATCTGCGTCGCGAGCCGAATGCGCTGGGACTCGCCACCCGACAGCGTGCCCGCGGACCTCCCCATGGTCAGGTAGGCCAGGCCGACGTCCGCGAGGAAGCGCAACCGGTCCTTCACTTCCTTCAAGATGGGCTTGGCGATCTCGGGATCGAGACCGGGCCGGCCCTTTTCACGCAACTGGAGACCGCTGAAAAACGCGAGCGCGTCCTCGACCGACATCTCGGCGACATCCCCGATGCTCTTCCCCGCCACCAGCACCGAGAGACTTTCGGGACGCAGCCGCCGGCCCTGGCAGGTGGGACAGGGTTGTTCGACCATGAAGGCTTCGAGCTGCTCGCGCGTCGAGTCCGACTGCGTCTCCTGATATCGCCGCTCGACGTGCTTCAGCACGCCGCTCCACCCCGACTCGTACGAGCCGTGGAAGCGGGCCGAATCCCACTGATAGGTGAACGTCTTGCCGGGAACGCCGTGGAGAATCGCCTTGCGAGCCGCCGGTGGGAGATCGCTCCACGGAGCATCGAGGCTGAACTTGAACGACTTCGCCAGCGTCGGGAGGATCACCTTCCTTATATATCCAGACGGTTCGCCCCAGGGGAGAATGACCCCCTCGAGAATCGAAAGTGAGTCATCCCCCACCACCAGGTCCTCGTTCACCTCGCGCTTGGTGCCGAGGCCGGAGCAGGTCGGGCAGGCACCAAAGGGTGAATTGAACGAGAACTGCCGGGGCTCGAGCTCCGGAATCGAGAGGCCGCACTTGGGACACGCGTAGCGCTCGGAGAACAGGGTGCTCTTGGGCGCTCCACTCCCGTGGCGGGCCACCTCCACCACCCCGTCCGCCGCGCGCAAGGCGGTTTCGATCGAGTCGGCGAGACGGCTGCGGTCCGCCGCTTTCACCGCGAGCCGGTCGACGACGACCGCGATATCGTGATTCTGGCGCCGATTGAGCTTGGGGACCTGGTTCAGGTCGTAGGTCTCGCCATCCACGCGCGCCCGGACGAATCCCTTCTTCCGGGCATCTTCGAAGAGATCGCGAAACTCTCCCTTGCGGCCGCGAACGAGCGGGGCGAGCACCTCGATCTTCGCGCCCTCGGGCCACTGCATCACCAGGTCGGTGATCTGCGATGCGCTCTGCCGCTCGACCGGCGTGCCGTCCTTCGGACAGTGCGGCGTCCCCGTGCGGGCCCAGAGAAGCCGCAGATAGTCGTAAACCTCGGTAATGGTGCCGACCGTCGACCGCGGATTGGCACCGGCGGTCTTCTGCTCGATCGAGATCGCCGGAGACAGGCCCTCGATGGCATCGACGTCCGGCTTTTCCATGAGGCCAAGGAATTGTCGCGCATACGCCGAGAGGGACTCGACGTAGCGCCGCTGTCCTTCGGCATAGATGGTGTCGAACGCGAGGGAAGATTTGCCCGAGCCGGAGAGGCCGGTGATGACGGTCAGCGTGTGACGAGGGATCTCGACCGACACGTCCTTGAGGTTGTGCTCGCGAGCACCTCGGACGATTAGCGAGTCGGTAGACATAGAATCGGAGGCTACTTAGGGCGTCAATTGGGGGTCAACGGGACGCCTAAGGCGGTTAGTTACTAGGCGGTTAGTCGGTTAGGGGCATACATGGCTCACTAACCGCCTAACCGGCTAACCGGCTAGCAACTAGGAAATGCCCCAATGACGCCACTTTCCGAGCTCCGCACCTTTCCACTTCTCCGCATCCTCCCATCCACATGTGGAAACTATTGCGTAACTCACACTCAAATCGTACGTTAGCTGCCCCTATGGCGACCGGTGCTCTCGTCGTTCTCACCACGCTGAGCACGGTCGAAGATGCGCGGCAACTCGTCCACGCCCTGGTGAGCGAGCGCGTGATTGCCTGTGGGACTGTTCTGCCGGCGGGGACGTCGATCTATCGCTGGAAGAATGAAATCAAGGAAGAATCGGAAGCGGTGGTGCTGATGAAGACCGAAGCGTCACGCTGGGATGCTCTGGTGACGGCGGTACGAGATCGGCACCCCTACGAAGTCCCCGAGTTGCTCGCGCTCCCCGTGGAGCACGGCTTGGAAGCGTACCTGAGTTGGATCGAGCATGAGGTGGTGACGTGACCCGACGGCATCTGCGCCGCTGGCCCCCGGTGGCCGAGCGCGCCCGAGTAGCGGCTCAACTCCTGGCGGAGGCCGCGGCGTTTACCGAAGACGTCGGATTGCTCACCGGTCCCCTCGCGCTCGCGCCCGCCGGTGGCATGCCGAAGGCGCGGGTCCCCGTTCCCGTCACGGTTGTCGCTCCTCCACCCGCCCCCGAGCCGCCTCCTGCTCCGGCCGCTGCCCCCGAACCACCGGCCCCCACGCCCGTCGCCTCGACGCCCGTTCCCGCGGCGATGGCGCTCGCGGAAACGGGTGTGACCCTCGCGCGCCGCGGCCTCTGGTCGCAGGCGGTACCCCAGTTCCGCCACGCGATCGAGCTCGATCCGGTGAACGTGCCGATCTGGTGCCGCTTGGGTGAGGCGCTGAACCACATTGACGACCTGGACGGCGCGCGCCTGGCGTACGAGAAGGGTCTCGCCGTGGACGAGAAGCACCCCCGCGCCCTGTACGGCATGGGCGTCGTGCTCGACCGGCTCCGCCGTCCAGATGAAGCGACCGTGTACTATCGCCGAGCGCGGGAGGCCACCGCCCGGTGATTCGCGTGGTCGTGGCCGACCTCGCCAGCTGTCCCGCCGATGCCGTCGTTCGCCCCACCAGCAGTCACTTCGATTCGCTCGTGACCGATTCGTTCGGGCTGGGCGGTGCGGTCGTCACCGCCGGCCGCGGCAGCGTCGCCGCGGAGTTCGTGATTCAGGCCTGCATTCGGGAAGAACCCCATCATGCGCCGACGCGGGAGATGGTGAGTCGCGCCTGGCGTGCCGCCCTGCAGCAAGCCTCGGAGTGGGAGTTCCGTCATGTCGCAGCGCCCATCCTCGGCGCTGATGGCGGTACGGGCGCCCTTCCGGCCAAGGACGTCGTGGATCTCCTGGTGGAGGTCCTGGAGCAGCACCGCGGCCGCTCCTCCTTCCCCGCTGAGGTATCGTTCGTGGTCGCCAACGCCGATGAGAGAGACGTGATCGAAGCCGCTCTGCGTCGCGCTTCCGCCCGCGCCTCGTGAACCGCAAACGGGTTGGAATTCTCATTCTGATCATCTGGGCCGTGTCGATGGCCTGGCTGGTCCGGCGCGTCTACTTCCAAAGCACCGGATCGCGGCTCGCGAACGCGGCCCTCTCGGTCCAGCCCGGCGCCGCGTACTATCGCGTCGACGTCGGCGGCCGCCAGGTCGGGTACGCCTCCACGACCCTCGACACCCTGACTGATTCGCTCCGCGTGGTGGATGCCGAGGTGATCGAGACCGCGGTCGACGGGCATCTCAACCGCACGACCACACGCTCGGAAGCCAAACTCTCCCGCGCGCTGCGGCTCGAGACGATCGACGTGAAGTACACGGAAGACGGACGTGCGTACACGGCCACCGGCACCTTCACGCAGGACAGCACGATCAGGCTCGCGGTGTCCGACGGCCGCCTCACCGCCCGTTCCGAGACCAGAACCCACCGCACCCCGATGATCCCCTCCCTGATGCCGTTGCGCCTGGCGTTCGGGGGCGAGATGAAAGTGGGAGCGACGTTCGACGCCCGCGTCTTCGACTCACCGATTCTCATCACCCGGGACGTGCACGTACAGGTCGCCGCCGAGACCACGCTCGTGAATCCCGACAGCGCCGAGTTCGATTCGACGACGAAGACCTGGGTACCGGTGCACTTCGACACCACTCCCGCCTTCCGGATCGAGGGCTCCGGCACCGGTGGCCCCTTCCGGCTCTGGATCGATCCGCAGGGGCGCGTGGTGCGTGAAGAGCGCCCGACGGGCGTGGTCTACAACCGCACCGCCTTCGAGCTCGCGGTCCAGAATTTCCGTCACCGCGACACGGTGGCGATCAAGACCGCGTCGCTTTCCGAGCGACCCGGCCTCGTGGGGACGTTTCCGCCGGAGCGCCCCGCTCCTCCGCTGACGGCCATGCGCGTCCGCCTGGGCGGAGCGCCCATCTCCGGGTTCGATCTGCAAGGAGCTGGCCAGGTGTTGGCGGGTGATACCGTGACCGTGCGACAGCTGGTACTGGACAGCCTCCACCCACGGTACCGCGTACCTCTCCACGACTCGCTCTTCACCGAGACGCTGCACTCCGAGCCCCTGATGCCGGTCGCCACCATGGACTTCGGATTCCCGTTGATGCATCTGATCGGCCAGGAACGAGAGCCCGTCAAGGTCGCCGGCATGATCACGCACTGGGTGTTCCAAACCGCCCGGCACGACACGACGGCCCTGAGACCGGAAGCGCTGTTGTCCCTCTCCTCGAACAAGGGCGATTTCGACGGCGTGACCACGTTTTTCGTCACGATGTCGCGTTCGGTGGGCATACCCGCGCGGAGGGTGGCGGGTGTACGACGGGTAGGTGACCGCTTCTACTATTACGAGTGGGCGGAGGTGTGGCTTGGGGAGTGGGTGCCCGTCGACGCCTACAATGACCAGTTCCCCGCGGATGCTTCGCATCTGCGGTTGATGATCGGGATGCCCGGGCGTCGCGCCGTCATGACGACCCGGCTGGGGACGCTCACGCTCGAGGCGCAATGATTCAGCTCGAAGGCCTGACCAAGCACTACGGCTCCTTCGTCGCGGTCGACCACATCAACCTGACGGTGGACAAGGGGCTGCTTTACGGGTGCCTCGGCCCGAATGGCGCGGGCAAGACCACCACGCTCCGGATGATCGCGGGCATTCTGCGCCCCACCGATGGCCGGGTGCTGCTGGACGGCGACGACGTGCACCGCACGCCCCTCGTCGCCAAGCAGAAGCTGGGGTTCATCCCCGACCGGCCCTTCGTCTACGACAAGCTCACCGGCGCCGAGTTCCTGCGGTTCGTGGCGGGGCTCTACGGTCAGGATGGCGACGTCGTGGAGCGCCGCATCGCGGAGCTGCTCGATGTCTTCGAGCTGTCGAGCTGGAAGGACGAGCTGGTGGAGTCGTACAGCCACGGCATGCGGCAGAAGCTGATCATCTCGAGCGCGTTGATTCATCGCCCGGCGGTGATCGTGGTGGACGAACCGATGGTAGGACTCGATCCCAAGGCCGCGCGACTGCTCAAGGACATCTTCCGCCAGTTCGTGGATCGCGGGGGCACCGTCCTCATGAGCACGCACACCCTCGAAGTCGCCGAAGCGATGTGTGACCGGATCGCGATCGTCCAGCACGGCAAGATCGTGGCGGAGGGCACCGTGAACGACATCCGGACGCAGCATCAGGCCGGTGACGCGAGCCTCGAAGAGTTGTTCCTCAAGCTCACCGGCGGCGCGCAGGCGAAGGAATTGGCGGAGGTGCTGGGCAAGTGAATCAGCCTTCGCTCGCGCACGTCCTGCAACCCAAGTGGCGGACCGCGCTGCAGCGGATGCGCCAGGAACGGTCACAGGGTGGCGGAGGCAAGGTCCTGCTCCTCGCCGCGGTGGGGATCACGTTTTTTGCCGGCGTGTTCGTCGTGCTCTACGTCATTCTCCGGTACTTCCGCGGCGTCGAGGAGCTTGGGCCGCTGTTGGCGAGCAAGATGCTGGGCCTCGCCCTGCTCTCCTTCATCTCGATTCTGGTACTCTCGAACGTCATCACGGCGCTCTCGAGCTTCTTCCTCGCGAAGGATCTCGATCTGCTGGTCTCGGCTCCGGTCGACTGGCTCCGCCTGTATCTCGCGAAGCTCCTGGAGACCGCCATCCATTCGTCGTGGATGGTGGCGCTGATGGCGGTGCCGCTGCTGACGGCGTACGGCGTGATCTACCACGGCGGCTGGTTCTTTGCGTTCTACGCCATCCTCGTGATGCTTCCTCTGCTGATCCTCCCGGCCGTCATCGGCTCCGCGCTCACGTTGATCCTGGTCAACATTTTCCCGGCCCGCCGGACGCGCGATCTGCTCTCGATCATCGCCCTCGGCGCCGGTGCGGGCGTCATACTCCTGTTCCGGATGATTCGGCCGGAGCAGCTGGCC
>DATNDQ010000041.1:0-5671 GCA_035553475.1 Gemmatimonadales bacterium | reverse complement strand
GGCGTTCCTTGACAGGCGGCTGGGGTGCCGTTACATAGCTAGTTATGCATAACTAGCTTGGCGGATGACATGGCACGACAGAAGAACGACATCCTGCAGGGCACCCTCGCCCTCCTGGTACTGAAGACACTCTCCGTCCGGGGACCGTTGCACGGCTACGCCATCACCCAGCACGTCCAGGCCAGCTCCGACGATCTCCTCCGCCTCGAAGAAGGCTCCCTCTACCCGGCCTTGCACCGCATGGAGCAAGATGGATGGCTGAAGGGCCGGTGGGGCACGACGGAGAAGAACCGCGACGCCCGCTTCTACGCGCTCACCGCTACCGGCCGAGAGCAGCTCGCCGCGGAGCAGGTGAGCTGGGCCCGGCTGACCGACGGCGTCAACCGCGTCCTCCGCTACGCCTGATCGGTGACGCCATGAGCTGGCTCCGGCGCCTCCGCAACCTCTTTCGCCAGAGCTCCCTGTCGCGCGACCTGGACCGGGAAATGTCCTTCCATGTGGCCGAGCGGACCGACGACCTGATCGCGGGAGGCATGGACGCCGCGGCCGCCGGGGACGAAGCCCGACGCCGCTTCGGCAACCGCACCCAGGCCGCGGAAAAAACCCGCGAGGCCGACCTCCTGGTCTGGCTCGAATCCCTCGGCGCCGACCTCCGCTACGCCGCACGGGCCCTGCGCGCGAGCCCCGGGTTCACCTTCGTCGCCATCCTCTCCCTCGCCCTCGGGATCGGTGCCAACACCGCGATCTTCAGCATCACGAACGCGCTGATCCTCAAGTCTCTTCCCGTAAGTCATCCGGAAGAACTGGTACAGATCACCATGGGACCGGGGGGCGGGTACTTCACGAATCCCCTCTGGGAGCAGGTGCGGGACCGGATGACCGCGTTCTCCGGCGCACTGGCCTACAGTGATCAACGATTCAACCTGACGACGAGCGGAGAGGCGCGCCGTGCGTCAGGGGCCTGGGTGAGCGGCGACTTCTTCAATGTGTTGAACGTGCAGCCGGCCGCGGGCCGTACGCTCACGCGCGCGGATGACTTTCACGGATGCCCGGGCGTGATCACCGTCAGCGGAGGTTTTGCGGAGCGCGAGCTGGGAGGCATGACCCGCGCCGTCGGCACGACGGTCTCGCTCGAGGGCCACCCCTTCACGGTGGTCGGCGTGACCGATCCCAACTTCTTCGGCGTCGAGGTCGGGCGCACCATCGACATCTACGCGCCCGTGTGCGCGCAGGGGATCACGTCGGATCAGGGGCCCGCCATCCTCGATGCCCGCAGCCGGTGGTACCTGAACCTGCTGGCGCGTACCAAACCCGGCGTCTCCGAAGAGCAGGCGCGGGCGGCCCTCAAAACCGCGGCCCCCGGCATCTACGCCGCCACGCTGCCGCCGAAATGGGCGACCAAAGATCAGCAGGACTATCTCAAGGGGACCCTTGATCTGCGACCGGGCGCCACCGGCCTGTCGGAGCTGCGCAAGCAATTCAGCAACGCGCTCTACATCCTGATGGTCGTCGTGGGCGTGGTGCTCCTCATCGCCTGCGCCAACATCGCGAACCTGCTCCTGGCCCGGGCGGCGTCCCGCCAGCGGGAAATCGCCATCCGCCTGGCGCTCGGCGCCGGCCGGGTCCGGATCATCCGACAGCTCCTGACCGAAAGTCTCCTGCTCGCGCTCCTGGGCGCCGCTGCCGGGATGCTGTTCGCCCGCTGGGCAACGACCGTGCTGGTCTCGCGCATCACCTTCCAGGGCTCCCACGCCTGGCTCAATCTCGATCTCGACGGACGCGTGCTCGTGTTTACCATGGCGGTCGCCTCCGTCACCGGGGTGCTCTTCGGCATCGCCCCCGCCTGGCGCGCCACTCGCACCGATCCGCAAACCACGCTGAAGGCCGGAGGCCGGGGAATCGTCGACGGCGCGGGGCAACGTCGCACGGGGCGCGCCCTCGTCGTGGGGCAGGTCGCCTTGTCCCTCACGCTGGTCACGGCCGCGGGGCTCTGGCTGGGAAGCTTCAGAAAACTTGTCACCCTGGACCCGGGCTTCCGTCGTCAGGGGATTCTGCTCCTCAGCATGGACCTCGGCCGCTTCGGCCTGACCGCCGAGCAGCAACAGACCACGCGGATCGATCTGCTGCGGCGGCTCCGCGCACTCCCCGGCGTACGGGCGGCCGGCGCGGGCTTCACGACCCCGATCAGCGGGACCGGCTGGAACGACATCATTCTGGCGCCCGGGTTCACGCCTGCGAGCCCCAATGACGCGCTCGCGTGGTTCAATCAGGTGACCGAGGGGTACCTCGAGACCCTGGAAACTCCGCTATTCGCGGGGCGCGACATCTCCCCGGCTGATGGCGCCCATTCCCCACATATCGCCGTCATCAACCAGACCATGGCCCGCAAGTTCTTCGGCTCGGCGAGTCCCTTGGGGAAGACCTTCCGCACGCCGGTCGGGAACGGCGTCAGCGATCCCATCGAGGTGGTGGGGGTGGTGGGGGACGCGAAGTATCAGACCCTGGACGAGAAGACGCAGGCGACCGCCTACATCCCGTTCGGTCAGGGCGATGGAGGCTCGGGGGTGACGTTTGCGCTCCGCACCGACGGGCCACCACGGGCGCTTGCCGGCCCTGCCAAAGCCGCCATTGCCGAAGTGGAGCCGCGCCTGACGATCGACGTCACCACACTGGAGGATCAAGTCTCGGCCTCCCTGGGCCGTCCCCGGCTCCTCGCTTTGCTCTCAGGGTTCTTCGGCGGACTGGCACTGCTGCTGGCGGTGGTCGGACTTTACGGCACGATGTCGTACGATGTCACCCGGCGACGCAACGAAATCGGGATCCGGATCGCGTTGGGGGCGGCCACCTTTGGTGTCATGCGGCTGGTACTGGGAGATGCCGGCCGCCTCGTCGTCTTCGGCGTGGTGCTTGGTCTGGGCCTCGCGCTCGCGTCCACCCGGTTTGTGGCGTCCCTCCTCTTTGGCCTCACGCCATCCGATCCGGGCACCCTGGCACTCGCGACCACGACCCTGGTCATCGTCGCGCTCGCCGCGGCCCTGATCCCGGCCCTTCGTGCCGCCCGGCTCGATCCCATGGACGCGCTGCGAGAGGAGTAGCCAAGGGCCCAGGTTCTCCTAGGCACGCAGACGCCCCTCGTCCCGCCCCTTGCTGAGCAAACGCTCCGTGAAGTCGACACGCTCCTGCGTCTCGGCCAGCTGTTGCTGCAACGTCTCGGCGCCCCGCTCGAGCGCCTCGAGCCGGGCCGCGACATCCGGCGACGGGGCTTCAAGACGCCTGGCACGCAGACGAGCGATGGTGACGACGGCAAATGACGGGATGCCGAAGACGATCAGCAGTGCGCCGATGAAAATTACGGGGTCCATGCTAGTCCCTTTCGCTCACCCTTGAAAAAAGCATGCAGGCCCGCCGAAGCACACTCCACCGAAGGAGCTAGGTCCTCCACCGCCCCTCTTTCATCCCGAAGCCGGATGCCTCCTTCGGGGCGCTCCGTTCATCTTTCCCATGCCTGTTACGGCGCTTTCCGGGCCGGCGGACCCAGATGACTCCGGCGGCGGCCGTGAGCCAAGACACACCTCTCGGGAGGATGGCGGCCATGCTGCTGATGATAGTCGCGGTGCTCGTAGTGCTCTGGTTGCTCGGGTGGGGAGCACTCCACGTCGGCGGCGGTCTGATTCACCTGCTGTTGATCGCGGCCGTGGTATTCCTGATCCTCCACCTGGTACGCCGGCGGCAGGCGTGAAAGCGAACGCAGAAGGCCCCCATGCACGTTGGCTGAGAGTCGTGCGTTTCGCTCTGCCCGCCGTCCTCGCGGCCCTGCTCTTCGCCTGCAGCACCCCGGCGTCGAGCGCGCGGCCCACCGCCCTTGAGGGGCAGCACATCTTCCGATTCGACACCTTCGGCGACGAGACGTTCTGGACGGATACCCTCCGGATGCATGAGGTGATCGAGGGATCGGCGCTCGGTGGCATCGGACCGGGTGTGAATCCGACGACGGCGCTGGCGGTGGGCTTGAAGGTAGACCTCGACAAGTTGCCCCCGTCGCTCGTCACCGGTCTCCGGGCCGGCCAGGTCGACTTGAAAAACCCGGCCACCACGGTCGCCCTCCTCAAGCTCGGTGCGGTCGTTGGTGTCCAGGCCACGGTGGACACCAACGGCAGGATCACACGCTTCGGCGTGACGTGCGCCCTGTGCCACTCGACGGTCGATAACGCACTGGCCCCGGGCATCGGGCGGCGCCGGGACGGGTGGCCGAACCGGGACCTCAACCCGGGCCTCATCCTCTCGCTCTCCCCTGCGCTGCAGGCCCCGGCCGTTCACGCCGTGCTCACGTCGTGGGGGGCCGGCAAATACGACGCGCGCTGGAACCACGACGGGAAGAACGGGCCCGTCGTGATCCCCCCGGCTTACGGGCTCGCGGGCACCAAACTCGCGACCTATACCGGCGAAGGTACCATCAGCTACTGGAATGCCTACGTGGCCGTGACCCAGATGCATGGCCAAGGGTCCTTCGTGGACCCGCGAACGCACGACGACATCCACCATACTCCCGACCTCGTCACGTCGAAGCTCCCGGCGTTGCTCCTCTATCAATTGAGTCTGGAATCCCCAGCGCCTCCCGCGGGGTCGTACGACACGGCCGCGGCGCGGCGAGGGGCCGCCGTCTTCGTCGGCGCCGGTCGTTGCGCGAGCTGTCACGTTCCACCGCATTACACCGAAGCGGATAGTGGACTGCACGCGCCCGGAGCCGTTGGGACGGATCCGACACTCGCGCAGCGGGGCACGACCGGCAGGTATCGCACGACGCCACTTCGGGGCCTCTGGCAGCATCCGCCCTATTTCCACGACGGCAGCGCGGCGACGCTCGACGCCGTGGTCGACCACTATATCCGGGTGCTGGGCCTGCGGCTCCGGCCCCAGCAGCGGACGGACCTGGTGCAATTCCTCAAATCTCTGTAGCGGCGTTCTCGATACCTGAAAGGGCTTCTCCATGGCGACACGAACGGAACGCTTCATGCGCGCGGCAGTGCGCGCGGCGCAGCGGGCTGGGCAATGGGCGCGGGCGACCGCGCGGGAGGCGGACCGGCTGCTGCAAGAGGCCCGCAAGCAGGCCTCGTCGGAAGACCGGGGACCCCGGTTGAAACGGACGCTCTTGAAAACCGAGCGGGTGCTGAAGGTCGCCGGTCGGGCGGCGCTCGTGGCCGGAGTCGCGGCCGGGCTTGCAGCCGCCCGTGTCGGGCACAGCGGTCGGAAGCCGGTGCCACGCGTGGGGCGGTAGCCCCACGTAGTACCACCTGGTTCGACTCCGGCACGTGGGGCTGCGCGTCCGATTCCTGCCGGGCCTGTCACATCTCCGACGGAGCTAATCCGTCATCTGGGTAGCCAGGTCGTTCATCCGGTCGCGTGCCGGCCGGAGAACTCCACGTTCGATCTGGTGCACCAGGTCCGTAATCGCGGCGTTCAGATGTACCGGCACTCCGGACGCGTGGCCCAACGTCGCCACATAGCCGTTGATGAAATCGACCTCAGTCTTCCGGCCACGCTCGAAGTCCTGGAGCATCGAGGGCTTGACATCCCCATAGAAGGCAATTATTGCTTCGACCCACGACTCATAGCGTTTCTCTACCGCGACATTGCTCGCCCATCCGGGCGGAATCGGGTCCACGGCCAGACG
>DATNDQ010000040.1:0-14009 GCA_035553475.1 Gemmatimonadales bacterium | reverse complement strand
GCCTACAAGATTCGCGACCTGCTGGTCGCGAATGGCACGGGCGCCACCGTATGGTCCGACTGGTGGGGCTTCAAGGAAGAGGCGATGGACGGCATTCACGAGAATGCCGCCCTCCTCGACCAGGCCGGCGTGAAGATCAACATCCATTCGGATGACGCCGGCGTCATCCAGCATATGAACCAGGAAGCCGCGAAGGCCATGTATTACGGCATCCAGGCCGGAATCCCGGTCAGCCGTGATCACGCCCTCCGGTGGATCACCGCCAACCCCGCGTGGACCCTCGGCATCGACTCGGTCGTCGGGACGCTCGAGGTGGGCAAGATGGCGGACGTCGTACTCTGGTCCGGTGATCCCTTCTCGGTCTACAGCCGCGCCCAGCAGGTCTACAACGACGGCTGGCTCGTCTACGACCGCAACGATCCCAAGCACCAGCCCCGCACCGATTTCGAGCTGGGCCAGGAACCTGTTCCCGGGAGCGACCGATGATCGCCGTGATTCTCGCGCAGACCATCGCCCTCACCGGAGGGACGGTCTATCCGGTATCGGGGCCCAAGATCGACCACGCCACCGTGGTGATTCAGAACGGCAAGATCACGGCCGTGGGTGCGAACGTCACCATCCCCGGCGACGCGACCCGGATCGACGTGTCAGGCAAGTGGGTAACGCCGGGCTTCATCGACGGCCTCTCGAACCTCGGCCTGGCCGAGATCGACGCCGTGGAGGGGACGAGCGAAGGCAGCACCGGCAAGGACATCGCGTCGAGCTTCAACGTTTCCGAAGGGCTCAATCCCGCCTCGACTTTGATTCCCATCAATCGGATCGAGGGTGTGACCAGTGCCCTGGCGACGCCGGGTGGTGGCCTGATCGGCGGACAGGCGGTCCTGATCGACCTCGACGGCGGCACCATCGAGCAGATGATCGACCGCTCCCCCGCCGCGATGGTGATGGATCTGTCCGAGGGGGCCAAGCACACCGGCAACGGCTCGCGCGCCGGCGTGAGCGCGCGACTGCGTCAGGTGTTCAACGACGCACTCGAGTACTCCCGCCGCAAGGCCGATTACAACAAGGCGCAGATGGAGGCGCTGTCCGCGCCCGCGGCCGACCTGGAAGCGCTCCTGCCGGTGTTGCGTGGCGAGGAGCCCGTTCTGGTCAACGTGAACCGGAAGAGTGACATCCTGACGGCGCTCCGGATCGCCAAGGAGTACAAGCTGAAGCTGATTCTGGCCGGCGCGTCGGAAGGCTGGGAAGTCGCGTCCGAAATCGCGGCGGCGGGCGTGCCGGTGCTCGTAGCCCCGATGGACAACCTGCCGAGCTACGACGGACTGGGGACGCGCTTCGGCAATGCGACGATGCTGGCGAAGGCCGGCGTCAAAGTAGGGTTCTACTTCTCCGACTCACACAACGCGCGGGATATCCGACAGCAGGCCGGTACCGCGGTGTCCTTCGGCATGTCGTGGGACCAGGCCCTGCGCGCCATCACCCTCACCCCCGCCGAGGTCTACGGCGTGGCGGACCGGTACGGGTCACTGGCGGCCGGCAAGGTGGCGAACGTCGTGGTGTGGTCTGGCGATCCGTTCGAGTTCTCGACCGCGGTCGAGCACGTCTACATCCGGGGGCGGGAGATTCCAATGACCAGCAGGCAGAAGGAGCTGCTGGAGCGATACAAGACGGTACCACCTGCCTACTAGTCGGTTAGGCGGTTAGGCGGTTAGGCAAACACGAAAGGCGGTCTTCCGAGAGGATGACCGCCTTTCGCTTACTAACCGCCTAACCGCCTAATGACTAACCGCCTTTAGGCCGTCGCCGGATAGACGCTGACCTTGAACCGAGTCTTGCTCTTGTGCTCGAACTTGACCTGGCCGTCCGCGACCGCGAAGAGCGTGTCGTCGGAGGCGCGGCGGACGTTGGCGCCGGGGTGGAACTTGGTGCCGCGCTGGCGGACCAGGATGTTTCCGGACTTCACGAACTCGCCCCCGAAGCGCTTGACGCCGAGGTATTGCGGGTTCGAATCGCGGCCGTTTCGGGTAGAGCCGACACCCTTCTTATGAGCCATTAGCGCCTCACCCGACCTTCACGTCGGCGATCTTCACTTCAGTGAATTGCTGACGGTGCCCGGCGTGACGGCGGTATCCGGAGCGGCGGGCGAACCGGTAGATCCGGATCTTCCGGGCCTTCCCGTGCCGCACGACCTCCGCCGTAACCTTGGCCCCTTTGACCTTGGGGGTGCCGGTCTGGATGGTCTTGCCGTCCGACGTCAGCAGTACCTCGTCGAACGTCACCTTGCTCCCGGGCTCGGCATCGAGCAGCGGGACTTTGATCGTTCGGCCCTCTTCGGCCCGGAATTGCTGGCCGGCGGCCTTGAAAATGGCATACGTCATAGGGCGCGGAAGCTAGTGAGGGTCATAGGGTTAGTCAATGGGCGCTCCCCCGCCGGGCGCTGGCGCGCCTAGTAATTCCAAGGGAAGGTGCGAAGGGGATGAATCGCCAAGTCTGGTATCCAACCGCATATACCTGGCCATTCACCACTCCGGCCGTGGATAGCCCGGCATGTGGCGGGAAGCCGGCCGGTGGGAAGTTCCCCGTGAGCCACACGTCAGCAACAAACTCGTTCGACACCGGGTCGTACACAAAGCCTACGGCATACGGGTCTTGCAGGTAGCCGGTCGTGCCATCGCTGCCCCCAAAGACCATGATGCCAAGACCGGAGGCCGTCGCGGTGGTGGGCAGTAGAGGGCCTCCGTACCAGCCGCCCACGTTGGCTCTGAGGGTCGGGGTTCGGGAAACCCACTGGTCCGTCGCCGGGCTGTATACCTGCACCGTAGCTGCGTGGATGCCCGGCCCCCCGAAGATGTAAAGTGTGCTGTCAAATACACTGGCACCGGTCAGCGACAGTGGTGCCGGCAGGGGCGCTCGTCCAATCCATTGGTCGGTCACGGGATCGTACGCGAGGACCGTGGCGACCGCGGTGGTGTCCGACGTCTGGCCGCCTACCACATAGAGCTGTCCGTTCAGCACCGCCCCGGCCGGAAACGCGGTCGGCACGGGGAGCGAGGCCCGCATGCTCCATGTGTCCGTCGACGGATCGTAGGACTCGGCCGTCTCCGTCGGGCCCGACGCCGTCATCCCACCCGCAACGTAGACTTTCCCGTTCGCCACCCCGACGGCGAATCCGTATCTCGCGATGTGTAACGACGCTTTCGAGGTCCAGGCATCGGCGATGGGATCGTACGCCTCCACGACGGCCGACGGGACTTCCGTGCTGTCGAGACCGCCAATGGCGTAGAGTGTCCCGCCCACCACACCGACTCCGACGACGTTTCGCCGGGTCGGCATTGGGGTGTGCCATTCCCAGCAGTCCGTGGCGCACGTTTGAAAGGCGCCGCTCGTGTCCGGCACGCCACCCGACGCATTGGCAACGAGACTGTAGACCCCACTAAGGTTCAGCGTCAAATCGGAAAACGTGGCCGTGCCGTTGACCATCCGCACCGTGGTCGTCCCACCGAGCACAGCACTGGTGGGATGAGCCCCCAGGCTTATTGTCACATTACCCGTGTACGTCGTGTCGCATCCGGCCGCACACCCCTGATACGTCACCCCTATGGGAGGAAGAACCGCGCCTGCGAGCACTGGATTCGCCACCATGCGGGCGTCCAGGTTGACGAAGAGATGGAATTGGGGTGCCGGTGGAGGCACGGAATCGACAACCGTGGAGTCGACGGGTGTGGAATCAACGGCTGTGAAGTCGGCAACGTACGTCGAATCGAGGTTCCTGTCCGCGCGACTCCGAGCCGAGGGATACACCCGGAGCTGGTAGGCCTGCGAGGATTTGAGCGGTCCTGCCGGAACAAACTCGGCCCGTAGGATGCCGCTGTCCTGACTCGGGACGACCACACTGCCGGTTACGGTCGCTCCCCCGCTGTTCAGCGTTACAGCGCTCATCAGACTGCCACTGTCCATCGGCTCGCTGAACGTTACGACGATGGTCACGTTCAGTGGTACGTCCCGTTTGTGTGGTGGCGGCACGCTGCGCACGATCCGTGGCAGTGACGCGGACGGTACCAGCAGCGAGTAGGTGGCTGAGTCGGCGCCAGCCGACCCCTGCGTGGTGATGAAGATGGTGTCGCTTGCCCCCGCAGGCACGGCGACCGGATCGAATCCGCCATCTGTGACCAGCACGACAATCCGCGCCCCCGAGTGCGAGTCCCGAATGGTTGCGGCGTTGACGCGCGGAATCGAGCCCGCCGGGAGCGAGACCCAGACGATCGAGTTTGACGATTGAGGACCCGCCGCTTGCGCGTGCGAAGCGCCTGCCGGGACCGTCGATACGCTCGAGACGACGAACGGACCCCCAGCCGGCAATTGTGGAGGCGCCACCGGCGGCTCGGCCAAGCAGCCCGCTAGCACAGTCGCGATCGCCACTACGATTGTGAGACCGGTCCCCGGTCTCGAGCGAGGAGCTGTCGACTGCAAGGGCGTCATCTTCTCAACTCCCGCCGACCAATTGGAAGCCGGCCCAGTAGTAGGGGTTCGCCGTAGCAGGGGCTGACAGGAGTGACCGCTGGGCGTCGGCCAACGCGCGCCCGGCGTCGTCCCCGATGTGGTACTCGCCGTAGAACCGCTGCATCAGTGTGGCACTGGCCTGGTCCTGTACCGGCCAGAGGGTGGCGATGACGTGGGCCGCACCAGCCGACAGGAATGCCTGGGTCAACCCGATCCAGTCGTCCCCGGCAGGCACGTCGCCCAAGGCACCCGACGCCAAACCGCTCTGGCAGGCCGACAGCACCACCAGATCGGCGGAGAGGTCGAGGCCGAACACGTCGTGCACCTCCAGCGCACCGCCGGACCCTGACGGCGCCAGCTCTACGTAGGAGAACAGCGGGTTCTGCCGGTTGAGCACACCGTAAGTCGCCAGATGGATGACCCGGCTGGTGGGCGCCTCGCGCCGGAACAGCCCTTCCGTCGCGGAGCTCCCAACGACCACATGGACGTCCCCGGACCCCAGGGCCGCCACGGCATTCATCTCCGTACGAGAGGCGGGCAATGCCTCAGGACGCGGCGCCAAGGCCAGAACACCGTGGGTCTGCCGACTGGGCCGACGACCCCCGAGAGCGAGCCAGACTGACGCTGACGGAGTCACGAGCACCTGGTATCGCTCGATCAAGTACCGGTTGGCGTTCCCGTCGAGCAACGCCGCGAAGGGGAGGTAGTGCAGCTCGGCATGTGGCACGATGATGAGGCGCCTCTTGCCGCTCAGCAGACCAGATGCCTCGATCGGGGCCACGAGGTCGTGATGCAGCCGGCGGAGTGGCGCACGCCACAAGGAGTCGAGTCCGCTTCGGTTGGGTGGCGTTAGGGTGGCCCGTGCAAAGTCCACCGTCCGCGCCAAGTCCTCGCGCCCGACGTTCAACGGCAACGCGACGAGCGTATCGCGGGTGAGCACGAACGCGATCACTCCGTCGTCGCCGAGGAGATACTCGATGAACGCCTGATCGGAGCTCAGGCGGGAAGCGACGTCGCGCCAGTTTACCGCCGCCGGCGCCACCAGGTTGGCGTGTCGCGGTGCCTGGTCGCGCATCTCGAGCAGGAGGTCAGCGTACGCACTCTGCGCCCGCAGCAGGGCCTCTCGCGACACCGACGTGGCGCGGGCGACGTCCGGACCCCGTACGGCCACCGGCTGCTCCCCACCCGCCTCCAGCTCCGACATGAGGTCCCCGATGTATCGCCGCAGATCCTGCTCCCGGGCGGCCAAGTCGGGGCTCGTCGCGTCGGGAGACGCCACTCGGCCTTGCGCCAGCAAATCGCGAAGCTCACCGGCGCGGAGCCGCTCGCTCAGGGCGAATGCGGAGTCGACCCTGCCCCGGGTCCGCTCAAGCGCCGCCAACCTGACGTATACGTCCCATTTGTCGGCGAGGTACGTCGAACGCCGTTCGGGAACGACGATGGTTCGACCCGCCTGCTCGATGTCGCGAATCGCGCCCCGGAACTCCACCGCCGCTCCATCCAGCGCGCCCCGGTGCTCCAGGACGACACCCAGGCCGGCACGCAGATGCCACGAGACATCCGGTGCCGTGCGCGTTCCGACGATGGCAAGACCCTGATGGTACCACGATTCCGCGGATGCCGGAAACCCCGCGCGAGCTTCGAGATCACCGCGCGCGCTGAAGGCCGCGGCTTGCGCCACCGGGTCCCCAAGACGTCCAAGTTCACTGGACGCCTGCACCACCTGCGCGCGCGCGTCGGCGGTGTCTTCCCTTCGGAGGTCGACCTCACCAAGCCAGAGGCGCGTCAGAGCGGCGGATCGACGATCGCCGGCAGCCGTTTGAGCACCGATCGCCTGCTCGAGCAGTCGTGCGGCACCGCCGAGATCGCCCCGCCCCAGCAGCACCCGCGCCCGCCCGAACCGGGCCGCCGCTTCTCCAGCGGCGTCCGCAGCCCCCCGCGCCATTGCCTCGGCGGTCGTGTACAGATGCTCAGCCTCGTCGTAGCGGTTGAGCTGGTCGGCGAGATCCGCGCGGGCGAGCAGGACCCCTGCCCGCACGTCCGCGCCAAGGTGCGCGGAGTCCGCGAGACCCTGGGCCGTCCGCAGCTGCTCCAACGCGCCCTGCAGATCGCCCTGCCCCGCGAGCACGGTGGCGAGGATCTGACGGACCGCGACCACGTCGCCCTTGAGTCCAGTCCTGACATACAATCCGAGAGCCGCCAGCAGGTGACCGCGGGCCGCAGGATAGTCACCCCGCCGGATCCCGAGCTCCCCAAGCCCACGCTCGGCGTCCGCGACATCCGCCCATTGCTCCCGCTCCCGCCACGTGGCGAGCGCCGTGGAGTAGAGCGCCTCGGCGCGACTGAAGTCTCCGTCCAGGATCGCGATCGCCGCGAGGTTCACCAGATTCGTGGCGGCGTCTTCAGGCCTTCCCTCCCGGCGGTTCAGTGTCAGCGCCGAGTCGAGGTACCGCTCAGCCTCGTCGAGATCGCCCGACTGGCGGGCCATGCCGGCAAGGTTGTTGTAATCCGCCGCCAGGCCCCGGGAATCGCCGATCCGGGCGCGCAGAGCCGCCGCTTTCTGGTACTCGCGAATCGCCGCGGCCGGGTCGCGCGCTTCGTCGATCCCGGCGAGCTCGCCCGTGGCGTTGGCCTCGACGCGGATGTCACCGATGGCGGCCGCGAGCGTGCGCGTGCGGGAGAGGTACGCTTCCGCACTGTCGTCAGCTCCGCTGCGCGCGAGCCCAGCGCCGATGTTGCCGAGCACGGCCGCCATCCCCGCCGTGTCGGCGATGGCGGTTGATCCAGCGAGGGCCCGCCGCCAGATGGCGACCGCGGCCGTGGGTCCCTGCTTGCCGTATGCAGCGGTACCCGCGCGTCTCAGGCTGTCGGCGCGGACTTTGGCCAGAGCCCGACTCGCTGGCCATGACGCGAAGCGTTCGACCTCGCGATTCAGGAACTCGTCGTGCCATGCCGTCGCCCAGGCTCGAGCCAACCGCCGAGCGGCCGCCAGGTTCTGTTCGCGCGCCGCCGTCGTGCCACGCGCTGCCGCCTC
This sequence comes from Gemmatimonadales bacterium, assembly GCA_035553475.1. Lineage (GTDB taxonomy): Bacteria > Gemmatimonadota > Gemmatimonadetes > Gemmatimonadales > GWC2-71-9 > 40CM-2-70-7. The sequence goes on along the minus strand of DATNDQ010000040.1, from coordinate 6,475 downwards.
CAGGAGCACGCCCAAGGCGTCACGAACTTCCGGCGAGCGGCGGCGCACTTCATTGACCAGCGCCGAGTCCGTCAGGTGCCGGGCCAGCGCGGCCAACGAATCGGGACCACGCACGGGACGCAGGTCCGAGTGCCGGCGTTCGCGGATGTGGAACTCCATGAGGTCGGACGACGTCCACCGGTCGCGGTCGACCTCCACCTCGACCTTCCAGAGATATGACGCCCCGCGCTCCGTGCGTACCGAATCAGGTATCGCCACCGAGGTGTCGCCGGTCTCGACGTCGAGCAGGGCCCGCCCGTCGGTGGTGAAGAGCGTCACCCGATAGCGGCCGGCCCCGGCGACGCCGCCCCAGACGAGGGTCGCCGCCGAATCGACGTCGCCAAGCGGTCCGATCGGTGAGGGAGCCTGAGAAGCCGTGAAGGTCGGGCCGCGGTGGCCGAGTGAAGGCAACTGGCTATGATGCGGCAGCAGGGTGAACGTGAGCAGGAGTGTGGCCGCGACGGCGCCCACACTCATCACCCAACGACGACGGACGGACCGCTTCGACCCAGCGGTGCCGGTTTCCACTGCGATCTCTTCATCTGACGTGAGAGAAATCAGCGCGGCCAAGTCACGGCGGCAGCGACCGCAGGTGGCGAGATGGACGATGGAACGTGCCCGATCTTCGGAAGGGAGAAGGACGTCCACGAAGTCGGCCATCGCCAATTCATCGAGGTGCGTTCCCTCGCCGGGTCTGGCGGACGCCCCACGTCGAATTGAGGCCACGTCCTGCCGCAACCTCGCGAGCCGCGCCTGGCAGGCCGGACACGTGCTCGCGTGCCGCGCCACCCAGTTGGTGACTGCGGCGTCGTCGAGGACGATCGGCAGAAGTTGCTCGTCGGTTGGGCACGTCCGGCGCATGCGCTCTATCCTCACCAGGTAGACCGGGGGCTCTCCCCCACCACTCGCACTGTGATACGGACGCCGGGTTCGATATTGCTCACAGGTCGCCTGGGCCCAGGCCCTCCCGTCCCAGTACCTCCCGGATCCGGGCGAGGGCCCTGGCCACCCGGTTGTAGACTGCCTTGGCATTGGGCCACCCCACCGCCCGCGCCACTTCCCCGGCAGATAGCTGTTCCACCACGAACAGCTCGACAGCCAGCCTGACGTCGCTCGGCAGCCCCGCCAAAGCCTGCCCCAGGCGGCCGGCGGCTTCAGCCGTTACAGCCGGGTCTCCCTCGGGAGTCGCGATATCGTCGGGGGGCGGAGAAGTGACCTGCACTACGTGCGCGCGGTCGGCGCACGGCGCCTGGAGGGCGGTACTTCGGATTTCACGCAGGAAGGCGGAGAATGGGATCGGTTCGCCACGCCTCTGCCGTATCAACTCATAGGCTTCGACGTGTGAGTGCCCCTCGAGACAAAGAGCACGGTAGATCTCTTGCTGCAGGCCGGAGAGACCGGCGGGTACGGCGCGGCGTTCACGGCCATGCTGAGCACGAAGCTGGTCGACGGTGAAGTTGCGGACTACCGCCACCAACCACGTCCCCGCTCCTGCCCGGCCGGCCGCGCGTTCCGTGTAGCGCCGCAGGCGTGCGCACTCGTCGGCGGATAGTGCCTGGCAGACGGAGGCGTAAACATCCATCACATCGTCGTGATCGGAAACCAGACGTCGGATGGTCGCGAGGATGAGCCGGCGATAACGCTCGTGGAAGAGGTCCCACGCGCCCTGGGGATCGCCCGCCCGCAGCTTGATCTGCCAGGGCTCCATGTGGACTCCGGTGCGGTCGGCGGAAGGCCGCGAACCTACGGAGCCCCGGAGTCCCTGTCAATCTGAAACGCGTTATGCGGACGTGCTATGCGACCGCGTACTGCTCGGTGACGTCCCGGCCAGCGGGCTTGGCCATCATCCGGAACTCATCCAGCCGCATCATGGGGTCATCCCGGACTTCGAGCTGGAGGCCGGTCTGCTTCTCCAATTGCCGCAAGAAGTTCGGCTCCTGCTCCACCAGGTAAATGGCCACCTCCGGGTGCAGGCGGACGGCCAGCTGGCGCTCCTTATGGTCCGCCCCGGCCCGCTTGAGGGAGCGCTCCATCCGCCGGACCACCACTTCGGGACGGAATACCCGCCCCGTGCCGGAGCACGTCGGGCATTCGGCCGTCATGGACTGCCAGAGCGAGGGGCGGACCCGCTGACGGGTCATCTCGATCAGCCCCAGCTCCGACACCGCGTAGGCCTTCGTCCGGGCGCGGTCTCTCCCCAGGTGCGTACGGAGCTCATGGAGGACCTTGTCGCGGTTGCCGCGGGTCTCCATGTCGATGAAGTCCACCACGATGATCCCGCCGATGTCCCGGAGCCGGAGCTGCCGGGCCACTTCACGGGCCGCTTCGAGATTGGTCCGGAGAATGGTGCTCTCGGGATCCTTCTTGCCCGTATACCGGCCGGTGTTGACGTCGATCGAGACCAGCGCTTCCGTGGGCTGAATGATGATGTAGCCGCCCGTCGGCATGTCGACCCGCTGGGCGAAGAGCCCCCGGATCTCCGCTTCGATGTCGTACTCATCGAAGAGCGGAGACTCCTGCTGGTACAGCTTCACCCGCCCCAGCAGCTCGGGGTCGATCTGGCCCAGATACTGCTCGATCTCGTTGTAGAGCTGCTTCGAGTCGACCAGGAGCCCGTCGACCTTGTCCGAGAACAGGTCCCGGACGATGCCCCGGGTGAGTGAGGTCTCCCGTTGCACCAGCGCGGGGGCCCGGACGGACTTGCTCTTCCGGACGATCTTTTTCCAGAGTCCCACCAGATGGTCGATCTCGCGTTTGCAGCTCTCCTCCGTGAGATCGTCAGCCACCGTGCGGATGATCCATCCGCCCTCGTCCTTGGGAACGAGGCGGCTCACCATCTCGCGGAGCTTCGCCCGCTGCTCGCGGTTTTCGATCTTGCGGGAGACGCCGACCTTCGAGGCGTACGGCATGTAGACCAGGAAGCGGCCCGGCAGGGAGATCTGCGCGGTCACGCGCGGACCCTTGGTGCTGATCGGCTCCTTGATGACCTGAACGAGCTTGGTCTGGCCCCGCTTCAGCTCGTCCTGGATGTTGGGGAGAGGCCTGCGACCACGACGGCCACCGCCATTCCGGCCCCGGCCACCCTGCTGCGGTTGCTGGGCTGCGGGAGCGGATGGAGCGCCGTTGCCATTCCCGGCTCCATCGCCCTCGGCGGGCTCGTCGTCGACGTCCTCGGGCTCACCCGGCTCGTCCTCGTCCTCCGACTCGATCAAGTCGGAAGCGTGGAGGAAGGCACTTTTCTCGGCGCCGATATTCAGGAACGCGGCCTGAATACCGGGAAGGACCGCTTCTACTTTGCCGAGGTAGATGTCCCCGACGGAACGCCGGGAATCGGGACGGTCGACCAGGAGTTCAACAAGGCGGTCGTCCTCGAGAATCGCCACGCGGGTTTCCCGCTGGCTTCCTGAGATGAGAATTTCTCGCTTCAAAGCACGAATCCTTTACGCCCCCGTTGGGCCAGCAGCCCCCGGGGGTCCCAAGGTGGTTCCAGCAATTGCTCGATGAGGCAGAGCCTGAGAGATCGGAGTTAGGCGAAGGCAAATGAACCCGGACGCCCGCGGCGGAGGGCAGCTTGTGCGTCAACGACGCGAGCGGAGCCAAGGTTCGAAGCACGATGTAAATCTAAGCCGCCTTGTAAGTTACGTCAATCATGATAGACTTCGGCGCGATGAGCCGCGCCCCTGCTCTCCCTACGAGTCCAACCGCTCCCCCGTTCCAGTATCCCCCCACCCGGAAGTCCAATCAGGTGGACGATTATCACGGAACTCGGGTTCCGGACCCCTACCGCTGGCTGGAAGAGGTCGACGCGCCCGAGACCAGGGCGTGGGTCGAAGCCCAGAACGCCGTCACCTTCGCCTTCCTGGAGGGAATCCCCCAGCGGGAGGCGATTCACCGCCGGTTGACTGAGCTATGGAGCTACGAGCGCTTCGGCGTGCCGGCCCACAAGGCTGGGCGTTGGTTCTACTTCCGGAATGACGGGCTCCAGAATCAGGCGGTCCTGTACCGCGCCGATGCACTGGACGGCGCTCCGATGGTCCTCCTCGACCCCAACCTGCTTGCTGCCGACGGCACTACGGCCCTGGGGATCACCGCGCTCAGTGAGGACGGACGCCTCCTGGCCTATTCGGTGTCCGAGAGCGGATCGGACTGGAACGTGATTCGGGTCCGGAACGTGGACACCGGTGTGGATCTCGCAGACGAGCTCCGGTGGGTCAAGTTCTCGTCGATTGCATGGACGCATGACGGCCTCGGGTTCTACTACAGCCGGTATCCGGTGCCAGCGGCAGACGGAGACCCGCTCCTCGAAGTAAACAAGAATCACAAGCTCTACTACCACCGCATCGGCACGACGCAGGACGCGGATCGCTTGATCTGGGAACGCCCTGACGAGCCCGATTGGGGTGTGAGTGCGGAGGTAACGGAGGATGGACGCTATCTCGTCATGTCCATCTGGCTGGGGACCGACCGGCGCAATCGGCTCTACTACGTCGACTTGGAGAATCCAGGGAAGGTCGTCCACCTCCTCGATGCCTTCGACGCGGCATGGGGCTTTGTCGGCAACGATGGACCGGTGTTCTATCTGGTCACGGACAAGGATGCGCCCCGTCGCCAGGTCGTGAGCCTCGATACGCGCTCGCGGGACCTCACCCCGCACGTCATCGTGCCGGAGCAGGAAGAGGCTCTCGAGTCGGCGCACCTGTCCCGGGATGTGCTCGTGGTCAGCTATCTCCATCACGCCCATGCCCGCATGCGCCGCTTCCGCGTGAGCGGCGAGGAGCTCGCCGCCGTCGACCTGCCCACGCTGGGGTCCGTGGCCGAGCTGTCGGGCGAACGGCGTGCCCCCACCCTCTTCTTCGCCTTCACATCGTTCCTGACCCCCACGGCGATTCTGTCGCACCACGTGGAGACCGGGGAGACGCGTGTGTGGCGCACGCCCGCCGTGAAGTTCGATGCGGCCCGATACGAGACCACCCAGGTATTCGTGACGTCGAAAGATGGCACGCAACTGCCGATGTTCGTGACGGGACGCCGCGATCGCCCGTCAGATGGGAATGCGCCGGCCTACCTCTATGGGTACGGTGGGTTCGGCGTGAACCTCACGCCCGCATTTTCCCCCGGGATCATCGGCTGGCTGGAGCTCGGGGGCGTGTTCGCGATGCCGGTACTCCGGGGAGGCAGCGAATACGGCGAGGCCTGGCATGAGGCCGGGATGTTCGAGCGGAAGCAGAACGTGTTCGACGACTTCTTCGCGGCGGCGGAGTGGCTGATCGCCCAGAAGGTCACCCGCCCGGCGCGGCTGGCGATCGGTGGGGGGTCGAATGGGGGGCTGCTGGTGGGCGCCGCCATGACACAGCGGCCCGAGCTGTTCGGTGCCGCCCTGCCCGCCGTGGGAGTGATGGACATGCTCCGGTTCCACCGGTTTACCATCGGGTGGGCCTGGGTGTCCGAATACGGGTCGGCGGACGAGGCCAGTCAGTTCCCCGCGCTCCTCGCTTACTCGCCGCTCCACAACCTGCGCTCCGGGACCAGCTATCCCGCCACGTTGGTGACCACGGCCGACCATGACGACCGCGTGGTACCCGGGCACTCCTTCAAGTTCGCCGCCGCCCTCCAGGCCGCCCAGGCGGGACCGGCGCCGGTGATGATCCGCATCGAGACCAAGGCCGGGCATGGCGCCGGAAAGCCCGTGGCCAAGATGATCGACGAACAGGCCGATCGCTGGGCCTTTCTAGTGAAGGTGCTCGGGCTGGCGTAGCTTCTTGAACCATGGCCAAAGTCACCTGCTCCCTCTGCGGCACCACAGTCGATTCCCGCACGATGGTCGGCTCCCAGAAGCTCGAGCCCGCCGTCGTCAATCTCATCAAGCGCGACCGGCCGGAGTGGCCGGGCACCCGCGGGATCTGCGAGAATTGCCGCGAGCAGTACCGTGCCAAGAAATTTCTCGGCTACCTCGAAGACGAGTTCGACAAGATCTCGGAGATGGAGAAGTCCCTGGTCACGCGGCTGGCGCACCGGGGACGGGTGAGCCGTCTGGTCAACCAGGAATTCGAAGCCCAGATGACCTTCGGGGAACGTGTCGCGGACAAGGTGGCGCAGTTCGGAGGGAGCTGGACGTTCATCGGCATATTCGGCGGCATTCTGGTCGTGTGGATGGCGATCAATTCGTTCTTTCTGCTCAAGAAGCCCTTCGATCCCTACCCCTACATCCTGCTCAATCTGGTCCTGTCGACGCTTGCGGCCCTGCAGGCTCCCGTGATCATGATGAGCCAGAACCGGCAATCCGAGAAGGACCGGTTGCAGGCCAAGCAGGACTACGAGATCAACTTGATGGCGGAGATTGAAATCCGGGACCTGCACGACAAGCTGGACTCACTTCGGTACAAGCAATGGCATGAGCTGTGGCACCTGCAACAGCGGCAGCTTGAGCTCCTCGAGC
>DATNDQ010000039.1:0-2861 GCA_035553475.1 Gemmatimonadales bacterium | reverse complement strand
CGCGCCCCTCACCGCGATCATGATGGTCTTCGAGATGACCGGAGACTACGGCCTGATCCTTCCCCTGATGCTGACGAGCGTCATCGCCTACGGCATCGCGCGGCGGTTGCACCCGGAGTCGATCTACACGGAGTGGCTGGTACGTCGCGGGGTGGTCCTGAGCAATGGTGCGGACGCCGCCGTGCTCACACGGATCTCGGTCCACGAATGCCTGAATCCGCATCCCACCGTCATCCAGTACGACGCGCCCCTGGAAGCGATCAGGCGGATCCTTCAGGAAAACCGGGGGACGGACTTCCCTGTGGTCGACGGGAACGGCGCTCTGGTCGGCATGCTGTCCTCGGTCGGGCTCCGGGACGCGCTCGCTGACGGCCCGCCGCCAGGGCTGGTTCTCGCGGCCGACCTGGTGGTCCCCGAAACGGATCCTGTCACGGGAGACGACACGCTGCTCACCACACTGCGCCGCTTTGGCAAACGCGACGCCGACGTATTGCCGGTCGTCGACCCGGCGCGTCGCGACCGGTTGATCGGTGTGGTGAGTCGGCAGGACCTCATGGGTGCCTATGAGCGCGCCCTGACCGCCGAGGGGCACTGACCTCAAGGCCGTGGCATCTTGTGAAACCCGGCCGACCCTGATACCGTCATATGGGAATCCCATAGGACGGGCAGATGGCGGACAAGGTCGACGTCAAACAGGGCACGCTCGCCCTGATGATTCTCACCACCCTTCAGGGGCTCGGCCCCCTGCACGGGTACGGCATCGCGCGCCGCATCGAAGAGACCAGCGGCCACCGTCTCAAGCTCAACTACGGCACGCTCTACCCCGCCCTCCTCAAGCTCGAGCAGGAGGGGTTCATCTCCGCCGCGTGGCGCCAATCTGAAAACAACCGGCGCGCGAAGTTCTACACCCTGAGCGCGGCGGGCCGGAAACGCCTCGCCCACGAAGAACGGGAATGGCGCCGGACGACTGACCTGATCGCGGCGTTCCTGGCGCCGCAACGGGAGACTCCATGAGCACCCTGCGTGCACTCTTCGCCCGCATCGCGGGCCTCTTCGCCCGGCAGAAGTCCGACGACGATCTGCACGACGAGCTCGAGTCCCACATCGAGATGGAAACCGCGGAGAATATCCGGCGGGGACTCGCACCCGACGAAGCCCGCCGGCAGGCCCGCCTCGCCTCGGGCGGGGTGACCCAGGCCGCCGAAGCGGTCCGCGACCGGCGCGGGATCCCGTGGATCGAAAGCGTCGTGGCCGACCTCCGGTACGCGGTCCGCGCGCTCCGCCACAGCCCCGCCTTCGTCACCGTGGTGGTGATGACCCTCGGCCTCGGGATCGGCGCGAACACCGCGATCTTCAGCGTGGTGCGCGGCGTGCTGCTCAAGCCTCTGCCGCACCGCGACGGGCAGCGCCTGGTCTACCTCCGGCAGTCCATGGATGGGCCGGCGGGTGAAAACGTCGACTTCTCAGTTCCGGAGATCCAGGACCTCCGGGCAGCCACACCGGCATTTGGCGGCATCGCCGAGTACTCTCCGTGGAATGTCGTCATCGAAGGGGACCACGACGCCAGTCGCATCGATGTCGGGCTGGTGACCGGCAACTTCTTCGAAGTGATGGGGCTCTCCGCGGTCATCGGCCGGGTCACCCGCCCCTCGGACGATGGACCCGGCGTTCCGGCCGTGATGGTCCTGACGCACGAGTTCTGGATGCGCCGCTTCGGCGGTGATCCGAACATCGTGGGGAAGCAGCTCCGGCTGGATGGCGGATCGGCGACGGTGATCGGCGTGCTCCAACCCGCGCCATTTTTCCCCGGCCCGATGGACGCGCTGATGAACATGGTGATCAGCCCGCACCATCTCAGCGCACAGATGGTGCAGGGCCGCACCCACCGCATGACCGAAATCCTGGCGCGCCTCGCCCCCGGAGCCACGCTGGCCCAGGCCCGAGGCCAGGTGGCCGCCGCGTACGGGCGGATGCAGCACGATCACCCGGATGCCTACGACCCGGGGTCGCATTATCGCGTCAGCGTGACCCCGTTCAAGGAGGCGTTGGGAGACCGCGCCCGAGCCACACTCTGGCTCCTGATGGCCGTCGCCGCCTTCGTCATGATCATCGCGGTGGCCAACGTCGTGAATCTGACGCTCATGCGGGGGGTGCGTCGCGAGCGCGAGCTGGTCGTACGCGCCGCCCTCGGCGCCGGCGTGTTGCGGCTCCGGCGGTTGCTCCTGGCCGAGAACTTCGTGATCACCGTCGTCGGAGCGCTCTTCGGGGTGGTGCTGGCCGTCGGCGGCGTGCGGTTGCTGGTGGCGCTGGCGGCCCGGTACTCCCCCCGCGCGAACGAAATCCGGCTCGACCCGGTGACCCTGGGCTTCGCTCTTGGGTTGTCCGTTGCGGTCGCTCTCCTGCTCTCATTCGTTGCCGCACTGCCGCGCGAGGGAACCCTCGGATCCTGGATCTCGGCGGCTGCGGGCCGGCTGAGTGGAGGTCTGCGGAAGCAGCGGCTGCAACGCGCACTGGTGGTGGCGCAGATCGCCGTTTCCGTAGTGCTGCTGGCGGGCGCCGGACTGCTCACCCGGACCATGATCCGCCTGGCGGACGTGGACACCGGCCTCAAGACCGAGCAGGTGCTGGCGATCGACGTGCCGCTCCTCAGCCCCTCACAGCTGTCGGGTACTGCAAACATCCTTCAGGCCGATGCCGCGGCCAAAGCGAACTACGAGCGGATGCGTGGGGAGATCTCCACCATTCCCGGCGTGGTAGACGTGGGCTTGGGTTCCACCATGCCCCTCAGCCTCGCCCTGGGCAGTCTCGACGTCAAAGCGGAAGGCCGGACCCCAGCGGTGGGGGAAGCGATACCGCACGCC
>DATNDQ010000038.1:0-4512 GCA_035553475.1 Gemmatimonadales bacterium | reverse complement strand
CAAGTTGCCGAAGACCTTGTTCCCACGGCCCACGATCGGTACGCCGAGAAATGAGTGCATGGCGGGGTGATGCTTCGGAAACCCGGCGGACTGCGAGTGCTTGGAGATGTCGGGAACGCGGATCGGCTTGGGGCGACGGATCACCACGCCGAGCAGGCCATGGCCGATCGGCAACGCCCCGATCTTCTCTCGTTCTTCCACCGTCATGCCGGAAGTCACGAATTCCGAGAGGGAAGTACCACCGGGCGCCAGCACCCCCAAGGCCGCGTAGCGGGCCCCGACAACCTCCCGCGCCGCATCGACAACCTGCTGGAGAACGGCGGTCAGGGTGTGTTGGGAGAAGATTTCGACGCCGGCAGAGAGCAAGCGCTCAAAGCGATCGCGCACCCGTGCGGCGTCATTGCCATGAGCGCCTTCCGGGGCCGGTCCTTTTGTTCGACGAGGCTTCGCCATAGGTGCGTAAGGATGCTGCGGGCCCGGGCCCTCCGGCCAGTGTCAACGTAAGATGTTTGACCACAGAGATTTACAGCATCAGCGATTACGCTGGGTATTTCGGTAGAAACCTTCACGCTGGGATAAAGTCTTCTTCACACCGCATGGGCGATTCTCCTCGCGCACGACAGGCAACCAGCACACACCAACTCGCGTGGGGAGTACCTAATGAAGGCCAGGCTCGCCGTTCTCGCAGTCGTGCTCCTTGGCGTGGTGGCAATCGGCGCCTTCCGCAATGCCCAGCCACCGCGGGTACTGAGCGTGGATTTCGCTCGGACCCCCGTCTCCGTCGATCCGACGTATCCGGCCACCTTGGCGCCTGCGGGGGATGCTCCCGTGAAGGCGTTCCGGATCCCGATTCTCGACGCGAAAGTTGAAATCGCGGCCGGCGTTACGTACGCCGGTTGGACCTTCGGCGGGACGGTTCCCGGTCCCGCGATCCGGGTGCGTCAGGGCGACCGCGTGCGGGTGACGGTCGTGAACCAGGCGTCGATGCCGCATTCGATCGATTTCCACGCGGCGCGCGTGCCCATGAACGTCGCCTTCCGCATGATCATGCCCCGCGACTCGATTTCGTTCGAGTTCGTGGCGCGCGACCCCGGCGCCTATCTGGTCCACTGCGGCACGCCGCCGGTGCTGCTGCACCTGATGCAGGGCATGTACCTGCCGATCATCGTCGACCCCAAGGGTGGCTGGCCCGGCAAGGCCGACAAGGAGTTCGTGCTGGTGCAGAGCGAGTTCTATGTGCAGGGGGGAGACAGCGCGCAGCCCGGTCAGGCCGACTGGGCGCGCGCCCTGGACCGCCAGGCCAGCTACGTCGTTTTCAACGGCAAGGCCTTCCAGTACCAAACCACACCGCTCCAAGTCAGCGTCGGTGATCGCGTCCGGTTCTTTGTTGTGAACGCCGGTCCGAGCTTCACCAGCGACTTCCACATCGTGGGCACGATTTTCGACCGGGTGTACCCGGATGGGGATCCGGGCCACGCCCTCGCCGGCGTCCAGACCTGGGGCATTCCCGCGGGCTCCGGCGCGGTATTCGAGACGCACTTTGCGGCCGACGGCAGCGGCGCCGGGACCTACGCGTTCGTCACTCACGCGTTCGCCGATGCCGCCAAGGGCGCGGTGGGCTTGATCCACGTCGGCGATGGCCCGATGGTCGCGATGGCACACTGAGTGCCGGTCCTTACTCGCTGGTACGTCAAGACGGCGATGCTGTATCTGGTCATTGCGCTGCTGTTGGGAGCAGTCCTCGCGGGGAACGGCCTGGTGCCGCTCCCCGCGTTTCTGCTCCTGGCCGGGCCGACGCAGATTCACCTGTTCGTCGTGGGTTGGCTGACTCAATTGATCTTCGGTATCGCCTACTGGATGTTTCCCAAGGCCACAGCCGAGCAACCGCGTGGCCCCGACGCGCTGGCTGTGCTCACCTACGTCTGCCTAAACCTCGGCCTTCTGGCCCGGGTCATCGGAGAGCCCTGGCAAGCGGTGGCGCCGGGCGTCGTCGCGGGTGGCCTCCTGGTCGCCTCCGGCGTCCTCCAGTGGCTCGGGGGTGTCGGATTCGCGGCGCTCACGTGGCCGAGGGTGCGGGGACGCTGACGCCATGCCGCGTGTGAGCATCTGGATGATTCGGTCGGCGCTGGTGGCCCTCGTGCTGGGATTCTCCATCGGCGCCATCATGCTGATCGGAAAGGGCATCGGCGCGTTCGGTGGGTTGTCCGCGGCCATCCCGGTTCACGTGGAGTTGGTGGTGCTGGGTTGGATGGTGCAGCTCGCGATGGGGGCGGCCCTCTGGATCCTGCCCCGGTTCGGCGCCCGCGGCCCGGCCCGCGGCGCGGCCTGGAGCTGGGTCGCCTGGGCCCTCTGGAACAGCGGAATCGTATTCGTCGTCGGCGGGGCGGCTGGTGCCCCCGTGGTGCAGCTCATCGGCCGGTTGATCGAGCTCGGCGCGGCCATCGCGTTCGGTGCCGCGGTCTGGAGCCGGGTGAGAGCGTCCGGGATTTCAGCAATGTGAAGGCGGTCTGAGATCCTTAGAGCGCTCCGGCCAGTTGAGGGGTGGGAGTGTGGACCCGATCGCCCGCCCGGCGGAGTGGTGGGACCATCAGGAGCGACGTCGGGAGCTGGTTCAAGAGTTCCTCACTCACGCTTCCCAGCAATGCCCGCATGACGAAGTTCCGGCCATGCGACCCGACGATGACCAGATCCGCCGCCCAGTCGGTCAACTCGCGGAGCAGGGTCTCCACCGGGTGACCGATCCGGGTGACCTTGTCGGTTCCCGCCCGGTGCAGGTGAGACCACAACTCCTGTTCGACGTGAGATTCGGCCCACCGGTAATACTCGTCCGGATCGACGGCTTGGGTCGCCCCCGGTGTCACTGGAAGGGGTTCGATGACGGTGATGGCGCGCAGCTCGGCGCCTAGGGCGGACGCATATGTCTGGGCGACCCCCAGGATGGCCGTGCCGGTCTCGGAGAGATCCACGGCCGCGAGGACACGCTTGACGGGTCCCACCGAAGGGCCGGCCACGACCACCGGCCGTTCCGAAAGCCTCGCCAGACCGTGGCCGGTGCTCGATCCGAACCAGCGGCCGAAGGTACTGTGACGCTTCCCGCCGATCACAATGGCCTGGGCATCCATCTCTTCCGCGGCCTGGTGCAGCTCCACCGCGGTGCGGCCGAGGCGGACATCGATGTGGCGCAACGCCTCCTTCGGGGCCTGCCTGCGCAGCGCGGTCTTGATCCGCGCCCGCGCCGCGTCGACCATGGCGGCCTCGAACGACTCGGCGAGCGCCGCATCCGGAACCGGAGCGGAGGTCCACGGACTCCGGACCGCGTGCACCAGACGACAGGGGGCATCGAAGGCCGCGCCCAACTCGTGCGCGAGGGCAAGGGCACGCGGGGTGGCGTCGGATTCATCGACGCCGACGACGATCGGGGAATGGTTCAAGGCCAGGCTCCGGTAGGTGACGATGGGGAATCTTCTGGATCGTCTCTGAAACGACCGTGATGGATCCATGAAGAGGCTGGAAAAGGGGGGTACCGGGGGATATGATTGAACCCATGAAGACCGGGACCAAGTTCGCCATCGGCGTTGCCATCGTCGTCGTCACGGCTGGGTGGCTGATGGCGACGGGCATCAAGCAGTCGGGGCAGTACTTCCTCACCCCCACAGAGTTGTCCCGGAAGGTGGCGACCGACCCCGGCTTCTATGATGTGGGAATGAAGGTGGGGGCCCACGTGGTGCCAGGGTCCGTGACTCGGGACGTCGCGACGTCCACACTCAAATTCAGCGTCGCCGATGGCGGCGCGTCCTATCCCGTCGTTTTCCACGGCCTCCCGCCCGACACCTTCACCGACTCGGTGGAAGTCGTCGTCGAGGGGCGTCTTCAGAAGGATGGCGTCATCCACGCCACCGACGTACTCGCCAAGTGCGGGTCGCGGTACGAAGCAGTCCCCAAGGCCTGATCGATGTCGCTGCTGGGCGACGTTGCCCTCTGGATCGCCCTCCTCCTCGGCGTCTGGGGCGCGCTGACCGGATTCACCGGCGGCGTCACCGGCCGGACTGACCTCCAGCAAAGCTCCCGCAACGCCGTCTTCGCGCTCTGCGCCGTCCTGCTCGTCGCCGTCTTCGCGCTCGAGTGGCTGCTCTTCGCCCACGACTTCAACGTTGAATACGTCGCCGCCCACATCTCGAGCAACCTCCCGACCTTCTATACCTGGTCCGCGCTGTATTCGGGTCAGCAGGGGAGCATGCTGTTCTGGGCGGCGGTGCTCTCCATCTTCGGTTCCTTCGCGATGGTCACCACGGCGCCCCGGCATCGCGTGTATCTGCCGTATGTCGGCGCGGTGGTGTGCGTCGTCGCCCTGTTCTTCGTCGGCACCATGCTCGGCGCGGCCAATCCGTTCGACCGGCTCCCGTACACGCCGGCGGACGGGCGGGGGATGAATCCCCAGCTGCAGAATCCCGGCATGGTCTTCCACCCGCCCATGCTGTACCTCGGCTACATCTCGATCACCATCCCGTTCGC
>DATNDQ010000037.1:0-11977 GCA_035553475.1 Gemmatimonadales bacterium | reverse complement strand
TGGGGAGATGCGGGATGGCCGCGCGGCAGACGTAGAAGGCCGCGTCGTAATTGGCCTGACGCGTCGACTCCCACTGTGCGTCGGTCATCTGGGACAGGGGCACGTCCTGCGGCGGCCACACGCCGTGGTTCACCACGAGGATGTCCAGTCCGCCGAGCTGGCGAACCGCGTCCTCCACGGCGGTCCGGGCGGCGGCCGGCACGCCCAAGTCCCCGGCGACCGCGACCGCCAGCGGCCCGAGCTTCGCGACGGCGGCGTCCGCGTCGGTCCGGCGGGACCGGTACCCGAGCGCAACGCGGGCTCCCGACCGCACCAGCATTTCCGCGGTCGCGAGCCCGATCCCCCGGGTTCCCCCGGTGATGAAGGCGCGTTTTCCCTTCAGCTCGATCAGCCTTTCATCCTCTCTTCCACGATATCACAGATGATGTGCTCGATCGCGAGATGCAGCTCCTGGATCCGCGCCGTCTCATCCGCGGGGACGACCAGGGCCACGTCCGCCAGGGCCTTGAGGGGTCCGCCCGACTTGCCGAGGAAGGCGACGACGGGAACCCCGCGCGCCTTCGCCGACTGGGCCGCGCGAATCACGTTCGGACTCTCGCCCGACGTGGAATGAAGCACCAGCAGGTCCCCGGGCCGGACGTGCGACTCGACCTGCCGGGCAAACACCTCGTCGAATCCGAGATCATTCGCGCAGGCGGTAAGCACCGACGTATCCGTGGTCAGCGCGATCGCCGACAACCCCGGCCTCGTCGTCTGATACCGCACCACGTACTCGGCGGCGATGTGCTGCGCATCGGCCGCGCTGCCGCCATTCCCCGCGAAGAAAATGGTCCCACCCCCGCGCAGCACCGCTTCATACCGGGCGGCCAGGTCCGCGACTGCCCCCGCCTGTTCGTCGGCGACGCGATTGACGAGCGCCGACAGCCTCGAGAGCGAAGCACGGATCCGCTCGGTGGGATTCACGCGCGCACCCCGGACGACCCCACGGCCCGCACGAACGACTCGATCTGGGTACGCCAGCCGTCGTCACTGCCCTGTTCGACCGCGGTCCCGATCACGACGAAGTCCGCGCCCGCCTTCCGGGCCGCCGCCGCCTCGGCGGGGGTCCGGATGCCGCCCCCCACGAAGAGCGTCACCTCGGGCGTGAGGGCGGCGCGGCACGCCGCCACGATGGCGGGGGGCACCGGATGGGCCGCACCGCTTCCCGCGTCGAGATAGACCGCGCTCATGCCGATCATGCGGGCCGCGAGCGCATGCGCCGCCGCGAGCTCGGGCTTGTCGGCCGGCAGGGGCCGCGTCTGACTCACCGCTTCGACGCTGGTGACGCGCCCGCCGTCGATCAGGATGTATCCCGTCGAGAGCGCGGGCACTTGATGACGCTGGAAGAAGGGCACCGCCCGCACGTGCTCTTCGATGAGGTACTGCGGGTTGCGTCCGGAGATCAGCGAGAGAAACAGGACCAGATCGACGTCTTCGGTGAGCTGCATGGCCGATCCGGGGAAGAGCGCGACGGGGAGCTCGGACGCGCCATCGCGCAGGGCACGTGCCACCTGGTGGGTCTCGCGGGTGCCGTCATAGGAGGACCCGATCATCACACCGGCGGCGCCCGCCTGGTGCGCCGCGCGGGCCACGCGCGTGGCCTCCGCTGCGGGCGTGCGGCTGGGGTCGACCAGGATCAGGACGCCGGGACGGCGCGACAACAGATTCTTCACGCCCGCCCCTCCTTGCTGATCTGCTCTGCCAGCGTGGTCAGTCCCCGCACGTCCGCTTCCGCTTGCGCCTCGAAGGCGTAGGTCACGAGCGCATCGGCGGCCAGCAGATCGAGCGCCTGGCGGCGGTCCTGTGTGGTCGCCGTCGCGACCCGATCCAGCAACCTGGCGCCCAGCACGGCCAGCGTCCGCGGGGGTGCGCCAGCCTCGTTGTCCACGGCGTCCGTGATCCGCCCGGCCAGCGCCTGCGGCGCCGCGGGCGTCCGCACCGACAGCCAGGTCGACAGGTCTTCCGCGCTCACCCGAGCATTCCCTTCACGATCGCCGGCGTCTGCTCGCGCGCGGACTCCAGGCGCGCCGCATCCCCGGCGCCCGCGGAGGCGAAGTGCGGACGTCCCCCGCCCTTTCCGCCGCTCACGGCGGCGATCTGGCCGGCGAGCTTGCCCGCGTGTACGCCCTTCTCCACCAGATCGTCGGTCACGGCCACGTGGATCCCCGGGCGTTCGCCCCGTGTGAAGAGCACAGATATCGCCCGCGAACGCCCCTGACGGAAGGCGTCCATGACGAGGGCGATTTGCTCACGGTCCTCCAGCGGAGACTCGGCGACGTGCAGCTCGACATCGCCGAAGCGGGTGACGCTTCCCTCTTCCCGCTTCCCGCCTCCCGCTTTCAGCATGTCCTGGATCTGCCGCTCGAGCTTGTGGCGCTCCTCGAGCAGCGTTTCGATGCGCTTCTCGATGTGCTCGGGCTGGGCCTTGAGCAGCCGCGCCGCGGACGCCAACCGTTCCTCGATTTCCCGCAGGTGGCGGTAGGCGGAAGGCCCCGTGATCGCTTCGATCCGGCGCACGCCCGCTTCGGCGCCGGTCTCGTGCGTGAAGCGGAAGAGCGCGATCTGGCCGGTCGCCTGCACGTGCGTGCCCCCGCACAGCTCGAGGGACACGCCGCCGCCGATATCCACCACGCGCACCCGCTCGCCGTACTTCTCCCCGAAGAGCGCCATCGCTCCCTTCGCGATCGCCTCGTCCCGCGCCATCTCCTTCGTCGTGACCGGCAGGTTCTCCAGAATCCGGCCGTTCACCTCTTCCTCGATGTTGGCGAGGACCCGGTCGTCGATGGGGCCGTGGTGGCTGAAGTCGAACCGCAGGCGCTCCGGCGCCACCAGCGAGCCGCGCTGGCGCACGTGCGTCCCCAGAAATTTCCGCAGGGCGGCGTGCACCAGGTGGGTCCCGGTGTGGTTCCGCTCGATGTTCCGGCGCCGGGCTTCGTTCACGCGGGCCCGGACGGCGGTGGGCTCGAAGGCCTCGCCGAATCGCCCGACGACCGCGCTCTTCCCATTTTCCTTCACGACGTCTTCGACCGTCAGCTCCCACCCATCCCCGGTCACGACGCCCGTATCGGACACCTGGCCGCCCGACTCCGCATAGAACGGATTGTCCTGCAGCACGAGCTCGACCAGCTCCCCGGTCTGCCGGAACGCGAGCACGTCGGTTTCCGAGGCCGTCTCGTCGTAGCCGATGAACCGCTGGCGGCCCTCGGGGCGCACGTCCACCCACTCGCCCCGCTTCCCCGCCTGCGCGATGGCCGCGGTGGCCGAGACGCGCGCCGCGCGCGAACGCCGGCGCTGTTGCGCCAGGGCGGCCTCGAATCCCTCGACGTCCACCGCCTGGTGACGCTCGGTCGCGATGACTTGCGTGAGATCGAGCGGAAAGCCGTAGGTGTCGTACAGCTTGAACGCGTCCTCACCCGAGATGGTCTTGGCGGACTCGAGCTCGTCCAGGCGCCGCATCCCGCCCTCGATGGTCTCGAGGAAGCGCTCCTCTTCCGCCTTCGTGGCGCGGACGATTTCCGCCCTTTTCGCGATCAGATCCGGGTACACGTCCCCCATCGTCTCGATCACCCGCTCCGCCAGGAGGGCGAGGGTCGGCTCGGCACGGCCCTCCTGCCACGCGTACCGGACACCGCGGCGCAGAATGCGGCGCAGCACGTAGCCGCGGCCGTCGGACGACGGCGCGACTCCATCCGCCAGGAGGAACGTGACCGCGCGCGCGTGATCGGCGAGCACCCGGTAGGGCGCCCCCGCGGGTCCCCGGTCGTAGGGACGCCCGATCACCTCGGCGGCCCGTTCGAGGATGGGGATGAAGAGATCGGTGTCGAAGTTCGACGGCACGTTCTGCATCACGGCGGCGATCCGCTCCAGGCCGGCGCCGGTGTCTACGGAGGGGCGCGGCAGCGAGGTGCGCGTGCCGTCCCCCTGCAGGTCGTACTGCATGAACACCAGGTTCCAGATTTCAACCAGCGCCCCGGACTCTCCGAGCTCCTCGAATTGCTCGCGGGTCAGCGCGTGGCCCCATTCCTTGCGATCGCGGAGGTCGACGTAGATCTCGGAACAGGGGCCGGCCGGGCCGGTGTCCCCCATCTGCCAGAAGTTGTCCTTGTCGGACAGTCCGAAAATCCGGTCATCTTTCACACCGGTGACTTCACGCCAGAGCTTGCGCGCTTCATCGTCGGCGTGGTGCACGGAGATTCGGAGCCGCTCCGGCGCGATGCCGAGCCACGACTTCCCGGTCACCCACTCCCACGCGTAGCCGATGGCCTCGCGCTTGAAGTAGTCTCCGAACGAGAAGTTGCCCAGCATCTCGAAGAAGGTGTGGTGCCGGGCGGTGTGACCCACCTGCTCCAGGTCGTTGTGCTTTCCGCCGGCGCGCACGCACTTCTGGCAGGTGGTGGCGCGCTGGTAGTCGCGCTTCTCCACCCCCTGGAATACGCGCTTGAACTGCACCATCCCCGCGTTGGTGAAGAGGAGGGTGGGATCGTCAGCCGGGACCAGCAGGGAGCTTGGGACTTCCTGGTGACCCCGTCCGACGAAATAATCGAGGAATTGACGGCGAATCTGTGCGGCCTTCATGCGGCGGAATATAGCTACTCGAAGTACCGCTTCAGAGCCAAGAATCGTTTTTCATAGAGGTGGTAGCTCAGCCAGGCGACCCCGTAGGAAAGGGGTATGCCGACGGCGCAGAATACGAGGACCACCAAGAGCTGGGAGCCATGCCAGACGAGCCGCGAGAGGTGCGGCACCAGTTTCACGTCGAGGACGCCGATCAACGGGAAGTGAATGAGATACAGCCCGTAGCTGTACTTCCCCCACGACCGCAGGGGCGCGAAAGACAGGAACCGGCTCAACGGGCCCGGGCTGGTGAGCCCCAGAACCAGGAACCCGCCAAAGATGGCCGCGATCACCGGGAAGCCGGCCACCGCCATGATCGGGTCCTCGTATTCCATGCCCCGCCAGAGCGCAAATCCGACGATCAGGGCGGCGCCCACGGCCGTGATCTTGACGGCGAGGGGCCGCAGACGCCCCAGACCGCCATCGCGATGTTCTACCGCCAGCACGGCGCCGATCATCAGGCCATCGAGGCGTCCCGGCGTCAGCACGTAGGCGGCCGCGGGGTCGAGGGTGGTGTGGACCAGCCACCACCGGAACGCCAGGCCGACGAGCCCGACCCCGATGGCGATCCGCATGACCGCCGCGCGTGACACGAGCAGCACGACCAGAGGCCAGAGCAGATAGAACTGCTCCTCGATGCAGAGCGACCAGAAGTGCGAGGTGTTCATCGGGACCGCAGCCCGGCCCTTGAGCACCTCGAGGAAGTTCACCGTGTACGTCCAGTACCACGCCTGGTTGTCCCGGAGCGTCTGGAGCTGCGGATAGCTCCAGTGCGTGGCCGGCAGGACGATGATCACCAGGACCAATGCGCCGTAGTACAGCGGGAAGATCCGGAGGCACCGGCGGGCGGCGTAGTTCCGCCAGTAGTTCGGCTGTCCTTTGGTGTCGAGCAGGATTCCCGTAATCAGGAATCCGGAGAGAACGAAGAAGAGATCGACGCCCGTCCATCCGAATCGCGCCACCCAGCGGACCGCGTTGTCCGCCAGGACGCCATGTGCCGGCAGCGCGATCGCGACGAAGTGGGTGAGGAAGACGAGAAGGATCGCGAGACCGCGAATCCCGTCCAGCTCGGGGATCGTTCTGCGCTCGGCGTGACTCATTTCGTCGCGAGCAAAGCCTGATAATCCGCCTTCCCCGTCGAGGTCTGGGGAATGTGGTCGAGAAAGGTGAACCGGTCGGGGGACATGTACGACGGCAGGTGATCGACGCAGTGCTTCTTCAGCTCCACGATGGAAGGCCGCTCGCTCGTGTTCGACGCCAGGTAGGCGTGAATCGTGACGCCGGCATCGTCCGCCCGCGCCACCACCGCCACTCCGGCGATCGCCGGGTGACGGGCCAGCGCGCTCTCGATCTCCCCCAGCTCGATGCGATAGCCGCGGCGCTTCACCATCCGGTCGCGGCGCCCGTGGAAGACGAAATCTCCCCGGGCATCCACCGCCACGATGTCGCCGGTGCGGTACCAGCGATCGCCACCATCCATGAGGAACGCCCGGTCATTCTGCTCCGGCAGGTTCCAGTATCCGGTCATCACCCCGGGTCCGGCGATGACCAGCTCCCCCTGCTCTCCCGCCGCGACGTCCCTGGCACCATCCACGACGCGGGCGCGGTAGTGCGCACACGCCTTCCCGATCGGGAGCGGGTGCACCACCGACGCCGGCAGCGGGTTCGGTGCTTCGTGCCAGGTGCAGACGTTGGTCTCGGTGGGCCCGTAGAGGTTGAAGTACCGGGCCTGGGGCCAGCGCGCCATGATGGCGCGCAGGCGCGGAATGGGAAACACCTCGCCGGCGAAGTGCACGATCCTCAAGCTCGAGCAATCGTGCTGCTCCAGGTGCCCGTGCTGTTCCAGCAGGGAGAGGGCCGATGGCGTCGAGTACCAGATCGTCAGTCGCTCGTCGGCGATCAGCGGCGCGAGCCGCCGGGGATCCTTGCTCAGCTCATCGTCCAGCAGCAGAACCGAGCCCCCACACCGCCAGGAGACGTAGAGATCGTGAATCGAGAGGTCGAAGTGCAGCGGCGCGTGGGACGAGAACCGGTCGTCGGCGGTGGGATGAAACGTCTCGAAGCACCATTCGACGAATGCGACGGCCGCGCGATGGGACACCACGACGCCCTTCGGCTTCCCCGTGGAGCCGGACGTATAGAGGATGTACGCAGGCGAGTCTTCGTCGGGGATGACGGTCTGGGCACTCTTGGGAGCGCCGACCGTGCGCAGCCAGTGATCGACGCCATCGCCCCGCGGGTTCGGATCGATCGGGATGAGCCGCACCCCACCACCCAACGTCTGCAGCTGGGTTTCGAGGGCTGCGAGGCGTTCGCGCGCGACGAATGCCGCCGTGACTCCGCAATCTTTGAGGATATATGCGGCGCGCTCGGCGGGTGAGCCGTAGTCGATCGGAACGTAGGCGCCCCCGCACTTCAGCACGCCGAGGAGCAGACTGACGACGTCGATCGACTTGGGGAGGCAAAGGCCGATGCGATCCCCAGGCTTCACACCCCACTCCACCAGCGTGTTCCGGATGTGATCACTCAGCTGTCCCAGCTGCCGGTAGCTAAGCGCGCTGGTCCCGGGCTCCTTCACGGCCGGCCGATCGCTGTGCACACGTACGGAGTCGAGGAACCCTTGATGGAGAACCGTCACCTGCCGCTCTCCAACGGCCGCACCCCCAGGGCCGTGGCGTGCGCTTGCAGCGAGTCGTACAAGCAGCGCGCGAGGAGCAGGTGACCGGCGGGATTCGGATGCGAGTCCTGGTGAGAGACGCGATATGCGCGCAGGACTTTGCCGTCCCAGATCCCGGTGCAGTCGAGTGCGGGGAGTCCCGACGCGTTGATCGCCCGCCGCACCGTGGCGAGGTTGAAATCCCCACGCAGGTCGGGCATCCGCACCACCAGCACCGCGACCTTGGCACCCGTCCCCGCTGTGAGCTGTTCGGCCCAGCGGAACGCACGCTCTTCCACAGGCGCCTCGATGAGCCGCAACGCCGCGGGACTCCCTCGTCCATCGGCATCGAGTCCGACTGCTCCGGCCAGCCGGGCGAGCCCGGTGTCCGGAATGGTCCACTTGAACATCTGGACCGCGTGGAAGGTCTCTTCGAGGGACCAGAGCTCATACGGGTGCACCGACAGAAGCACCAGGTCGGGCTGGAACTTGAGGCCGCGATCCTGCAGGAGCGCGACTTCCTGCGCCAGACTCGTGCCCGGCACCGAGAAGTTGAGGACCTCGGCACGCTTGCCGTGTGCGCGCGCGGCGGAGTCCAGCATGTTCTCGAGGGGCGTCGAGAAGACCTCCCGATCGCCGACCCCCCACCCCATCAGGTCTGACGGCCCGTAGATCTCGACGCGCCAAGTGCCCGGCGGCTTGACGAGCGAATAATCGTGCCCGCGGAACCCCCACTGGTTGGTCGTGAGGGTCTGACCGCGGAAGGTCAGTGACGCGCTCCTGGGATACTCCCGCTGCAGAAAATCCTTCTGGGGCCCGAACACCGCCCACTCGTGCGAATAGTCGGGCGGTGTGACCCAGGGTACTGCCGTGCGGTCGTTGCCCTTGGTCAGGGCCTGGTAGTACGCGCGCTGCACGAGGGCGAACCCGGCGGGCGCTTCCCCGCGACCATGGAGATGATCTCCCAGGTCCCCGTATTGCGCCGGCAGTGCCGTCCAGAGCGCCGGCGCCCCGATCACGACCAGACCCACGAGCACGGCGGCCCGACGCGCGCCCCGCGCCGCCAGGGCCGGGAGCGCCTCCCGATCCGCCTGCGGGGTCTCGAGGGTGGCGGCGCCCCACCCGAATCCCGCGAGCAGTACGAAGATCACGATCAGTCCCGCGATCACCGTCACATCGGTCAAGCTTCCCTTCGTCGCCTGCTTCCACATCAGGAGCCACGTCCCACCGGTCTCGGCATTCCACAGGGACCAGAGGGACGCGATGGTAAGGAAGGTCAGCATCGTCGTGACGCCGCGTTTCAGCGACCATCCGCGCGCGGTCCGGGGCGCCCGCCGCCGCCCGGGTCGCGTCTCCCATAACGTGGCCCCCAGCACGAGCACCGCGAAGATCCCCCAGAACAGCACGTTGCGGCGGGACGCGATCTGCCAATCCGCCTGCAGCCAGAAGTACTGGTATGAATGGAGGAACCAGGTGACCGCGAAGACCACGATGGTGGCCGTCACGATGGCGAACAGGTTGCCGTACCGGCGGAGGCGGAAGTAGCTGGGCGTGTACACCAGCTTCAGCATGAAATCCTTCCAATAGATGTTGATCCGCCGCCAGAAATCGTTGGGACTCGCCGCCAGGAAATACAGGTGATTGGCTTCGGGAAGCCGGAATCCGTAGAGCCCCAGCACACCCGTGATCAGGTGGAATTGCCCTGAGATCTTGACGTACAACAGGAAGTTTGAGACCACGTACCGGACCAGGTCCCGCAGGTCGTTCACGTACAGGCCGTCGAGAGAGATCTCGTAATAGACGATGCGATACGCGACGAGCTGCAGGAGTCCGCGGACGATGAGCTTGAGCGCGCGGTCGTAGATCCGGTACCGATCCGCATCGTAGTGCGTCGCGATGAAGGTGTCGTAGTCCACGACCGGGTAGAGCGGATAGCAGATGTTCGGAATCATGAAGAAGTACGCGACCGCCCGCCAACCGCCGGTGGGTGACGTCCCGTCGTGGATCGCGCGTACGTAGAGCGCGAGCCGGAACATGAACATCCCGCCCAGCACCGGTCCCACCACCGTCGGCACGTCGCCGAGCCCCGGCCACGCCCGGAGCCAGCAGAGGGCGACACCCAACGCGAACAGGATCACCACGCGAACGCGCAGGGCGAGGCGGGCGTGACATACGCCGATCAAGACCGCCGACACGCCGAGCAGGTACAGGCCACCGGGAAAACCCAGGACGCTGACGGTGACGAGCACGGAGAGGACGGCGAAGAACGCGAGGCGGTGCTCGAGCGGCATCCGGTCGTGGACCACGAATCCGACGAACGCGGCCGAGAGGACCCAGAAGACGGTGCGGTTTTCGATTTGGAGCGCGTACACCGCCGCGAGGACGAGCCCCAGCTGGACCACGAGGACTGCGAGGCGGCTCCACATCCCGGGACGGGCGTCCGGCGTCGCGCCGGGCGGGGCGGTCACAGCCCGAGGGCCCGGGCGATCAGATTCTGTTGCATGTCCGACGTGCCGGAGAACAGCAACGCGCCCACCGCGTCACGCAGCTCCCGCTCCACGCCGTACTCCTCGGTGTACCCGTAGCCACCGCGCACCTGCACCGCGTGCAGGCCCGACTGTACCCAGGCCTCGCTCACCACCAGCTTGGCGATCGCGGCCGTCGCGGCCGCATCCTTCCCCTCCTGCTTGGCCCATGCGGCCCGATACAGCGCGAGGCGTGCGCCCTCGAGCAGCATCCGCATCTCCACCAGCCGGCGCTGCACCGACTGGAAGGTCCCGATGGCAACGCCGAACTGTTTCCGCTCCTTGGCATACTTCACCGACGTCTCGAGCTGGCGGCCCATCACGCCCAACGCACCGGCGAGAATGCACCCGCGCTCCCATTCCATGGAGTCGTTGAAGACCTCGGCGCCCCGCCCTTCCCGCCCCAGCCGATTCTCGGCCGGGATCTTGCAACCGTCGAAGATCAGCTCGGCCATCGGCGACGTCCGCAGTCCCATCTTGTGAATCGGACCGCCGACCTGAAATCCGGGACGATCGCGCTCGACCAGGAATCCGGTGATGCCCAGGGGGCCGAGGGACGGGTCGATGGTGGCGAAGACGACGAAGACATCGGCGACGGGGGCTTCACTGACGAACGTCTTGGTGCCGGTGAGGACATACCCGCCGTCCGCCGGCTCCGCCTTCGTGCGCAGACTGAAGGCGTCGGAGCCGGAGTCCGGCTCGCTCATGCCGTGGGCGCCGACCAGCGTCCCGTCGCAGAGGCCGGGGAGAAACCGCTTCTTCTGTTCCGGTGAGCCGAAGCGTGCGATGGGCATCTGCACGCTCCACATCTGGGCACCCAGTCCGAACAGGAGCCCGCCGTCCGTGCACACCGAGCCCAGGGCTTCGAGGGCGTGCACCGCACTCAGCGCCGACTGGCCTCCCCCCCCGAACTCCGTGGGGAACGGCAATCCTTGAATGCCGAAGCGCCCGCACGCCTCCCACATCTCGCGGGAAAATTTCCCCTGGGGATCCCGGGCGAGCACGTCGTCCGTCAGCTCTTTGCGGGCAAACGTCCGCACCGCCTCGGCGAGCGCGACGTCTTCCGGGGACCAGCCGAATTCCACGGCTACCCGCGCTTCTTTTGTACCAGGGTTTCGATGGCGGCCAGCGTGTCGAGGTGCGTCCGGCCCGCTTCGCGGGCCTCGATCGTGATCCCGAAGCGCTGTTCGAGGAACGTCACGAGCTCGATGACGCCCAGGGAGTCGATGATCCCGCCCGAGATGAGGGGCGTCGTGGGTGTGACCTTATCCGCATCCTCGCCGTAGAGGAACTTCTCTACGATGAAGGCTTTGACAGTGGGTACAACGCCTGCGTCATTCACGGCCGCTCCGGGAGTGCCAGGACGGCGCACAACATACGGGGGGACCCCCTTCAGCCGCAAAGCTCCAAGCCGAAGTCCCACAATTGCCCCGCGTTCCACTCTGGCGGCCGTGCCCTCGCCAAGGCTCCGGCTAGGGCGCGATTGGCAGTCTGTCGGGGTGGTGTTGCCGCTGGGTGGCGATGTACTCCCGCAGCACGGGCAGGTGGCGCCGGCAGACGGCGTTCGCGTAACATCCCCTGCACCATCGCAGCCGTGCCTCCCGCACCGCTCGGAGGCCGTTCACTCGGCGCGCGGACTCAGACTTCGCTTCGCGGACAAAGTCGCTGAGCCGCGCGGATGGAGGGTAACTCACCTTCACGTGGACGTGATCTGCGAGGACCGCGACTTCATGCACCCGTACCCGCGTGCGTTCGCCGGCCGCTCGGAACGCGGCCACAATGTCGGGTACATCGCGCTCCCGGATACTGTATTGACGCCACCGGGTCTGCCAACCCAAGTGCGCGTATAACCCCATGGCCTGATGCGGCCCGGCTTCCCTGACCAACGTCACTCCCGAAGGATGCACCGTTAACCCCGCGGCCATGCCGCGGGGTTCAACGGATTGTTTTGGCCTTGAGCAGGCCCGCGGCCATGCCGCGGGGTTCAAACGAAGGCTTGGGCTCTTGCCACCCGCGGGCGTGCCTGCGCCCGGCGTTGCGGAGCTGTGCGGCAGTTACCCCGGGGCATGGCCCCGGGGTTAACTGCCGCAAAGCTCCCGCACCAAGTCCCGCGTTTCCGACCCTCCGAACCCTCGCCGCGCCA
>DATNDQ010000036.1:0-21970 GCA_035553475.1 Gemmatimonadales bacterium | reverse complement strand
GTCCCGGTACTTGCCGGTACCGATCATCAGGCGGGAGCGGAAGGTCTGACCGCCCACGACGAAGGGAACGTCCATCAGCCACCCCCTACGAACTGCACCAGCTCGATCTTGTCGCCGGGCTCCACGCGCACGTCTCCCAGCGAGGGGCGCCGGACGATCTTCCGGTTGTGTTCGACGACCACGGCCCGCGGATCCAGCGACCAGCTGCTCAGAAGCTCCAGGAGCGTTGCACCCGCCGTGACCATGCGGGGCTCTCCATTCACGACGATTTCCACGCTATCTCCTTCATTATCTCCTGCGCCGCGCGGGCGGGGTCCGGCGCGTCCCACAGGGCCCGGATCATCGCCACCCCATGCGCGCCCGCAGCCACGACCTCTCGCGCGTTGTCCCGGCTCACCCCACCAATCGCAACCACGGGGAGTCCGAACTTCGTGAACCGGGCCAGTCCCTCCACGCCCAAGGGGAGTACCTCCGGATGCGTGGGGGTCGCAAAGACCGGTCCCACCAAAAGATAGTCGGCCCCCCCGGCTTGCGCGGCCATGGCCTCTTCCGGGGTGTGGACGGACACGCCGATCCACCAGGTCCGTTGCAACCGGCGCGCTTCCTCGGGACTCAGGCCGGTGGCGGACAGCTGAACGCCGACGGCATCGACCGCCAACGCCACGTCGAGACGGTCGTTCACGAAGATCCGGCCGAGGAAGGCGGAGCCGAGGGTGCGCGCGAGCGCGAGATGCTCGCGCCCGGTGAGTGCGTGGCCGCGGGCGTGGGCGGCGACCGGCCCGGCGGCGGCGAGGCTTCTGGACCGGTCGGCGAGATCGGGAAGGTTGGCGATCCGTTCGTCGGTAACCGCGTGCAGCCGCGGGAGCTTGGACTCGCGAGGGGCGATCACACCATCCGCTGGCCGGCCCGCACGCCCCGGCCGCGAATCCAGTCGAGGGCGCCCATGCGCGGCTTGCCGGCCGGTTGGACCTCGGCAATCGACACCGCTCCCGCGCCCGCCGCGACGACGAGCTCGCGCTCGGCGCGAAGCACCTCGCCGGCGGCGCCCTGACCGGCGGCCGGCGCGGCGCCGAAGAGCTTCACTTCGAGGCCCTCGAGAGTGGTCCAGGCACCGGGTTTGGGATCGAGGGCCTGGACGACACGACGTACGGCGGACGCGTCGCGGTCCCATACGATGTGACCCGTCTCGCGCGTGAGCTTGGGTGCGTAGGTCGCGCGGTCATGATGCTGGGGGACCGGCTTCAGTCCATCGGTGGCCATCATCGCGAGCGTCTCGATCAGCGCCTGCGCGCCGACTTCCGCGAGGTGCTCCGAGAGCTCTCCGCCCGTGACGTCGTCCGGCAGGGAGTCGGGGATCTGGTGGAGAATGGGTCCGGAGTCGAGTCCGGCCTCCATCTGCATGATGGTCACGCCCGTTTTCGTAAAGCCGTTCAGGATGGCCCACTCGATGGGGGCGGCGCCCCGGAGCTCGGGCAGGAGAGACGGATGCACGTTGACCATGCCGAGGCGGGGGACGGCCAGCAGCTCGGGGGTCAGGATGTGCCCGTAGGCGACGACCACGCCCACGTCCGGCTGGAGCCTTTTCAGCTCCGCGACGAACGCGGGGTCTTTCGGTCGCTCAGGTTGCAGGACGGGCAAACTCTCGGCGACGGCGGCGGATTTGACCGGGGAGGATACGAGGGTCGAGCGAGAGCGCCCCTGCGGCTTGTCGGGCCGGGTGACCACGGCTGCGACATCGAATCCTTCACCCGCCAGGGCGAGGAGTGACGGCACCGCGAACTCCGGCGTGCCGAAGAACACGACCCGCACTAGAGCTCGCCCGCCGGCTCCGGAACGACTTCCTTCACGTAGCCGGTCTGACCCTTCCTGGCGCGGCGCCACTTGGACATCAGCGACGCGCGCTTGACCGCGGTGAGATGATCGAGGAACAGCACGCCATCGAGGTGATCGACCTCGTGCTGAACGGCCCGGGCCTTGTAGCCGGAGATTTCCATCGTGTACGGCTTGCCGTCGCGATCGAGCGCCTGGAGCGTGATGTCCACCGGCCGATCGACCTCCGCGAAGATGTCGGGAATGGACAGACACCCTTCTTCGGCCGTCTCGATCAGGTCCCCGCGCGGGGTCACCACGGGGTTGATGAGCACCAGGGGATCGGGGGTCTCGTCACCCACGTCCACGACGGCTACGCGCAGGGCGACGCCCACCTGATTGGCGGCGAGTCCTACACCCTTCGCGGCGTGCATGGTGTCGAACAGGTCGTCCACGAACTGACGGACGGTGTCATCCACCGCCGGCACCGGCTTGGCACGTTCGCGCAGGACCGGTGATCCCAGCAGGTGGAGGGACCGGATGCTCACGACTTCTTCGCCCCCTCGGTCTCGCGGTTCAGCACCGCGGTGATGTTGCTGCGCGCCACCAGGAGCCGCGACTCGGCGCTCTTGATCGTCACTTCGTTGTCCTTCATGAAGATCACCTCGCCGATGATACCCCCCGTCGTGACGACCTGGTCACCTTTCTGCAGGGAGGCGAGCAGCTCCTGATGCTTCTTCTGCTGCTGGCGTGACGGACGGATCAACAGGAAGTACAGGATGCCGCCGATGGCCGCGAACTGAATGATCAGCACGAACATCGGTTGCGAGCCGGACTGCCCGGAGGGGGCGAACATGGCGAGGATGCCGTGCATGAATTAGGCCGTTCCCGAGTTGAGGTAGCGGAGCCGCCATTCAGCGGCCCACGAATCCAGGTTCCCCTGCCGGATGGCGAGGCGCAGGGCGCCCGCGAGCCGGATCAGGTACCGCACGTTGTGCAGCGACAACAGCCGGAGTCCGAGCAGTTCTTCCGCCGCGAAGAGATGACGCAGGTACCCCCGGGAGTAGCGGGTGCAGGTCTCGCAGTCGCAGGCGGCGTCCAGGGGGGACGGATCGTCCTTCCAGGCCGCGTTCCGGATATTGACCACGCCGTCATCGGTGAATGCCGATCCGTTCCGCCCGTTCCGCGTGGGTGCCACGCAGTCGAACAGGTCGATGCCGCGCCGAACGCCCTCCACCAGATCTTCCGGGAATCCGACGCCCATAAGATAGCGGGGAACGGCAGGGGGGAGCCGGGGGGAGAGTTGCGACAGCGTCTCGTACATCTCGGGTTTCGGTTCGCCAACCGACAGGCCGCCCACCGCGATGCCAGTCCAATTGCCCCGTGCCATGGTGCCTTCGAGTGACGCGCGCCGGAGCTCGGCGTGCGTGCCGCCTTGCACGATCGGCCACAGGGTCTGTCGCTCGGGTGTGTCGTGCGAAAGCGCCGCGTGGCGTTTCACGCACCGCTCGAGCCAGCGCAGTGTCCGTTCCAGCGCGTCACGGCTGGTGGCGGCATCGACCCGGCCCGGTGCCACGTGATCGAACGCCATCGCGATGTCGGCGCCGAGCGTCCATTGAATTTCCATGGCTCGCTCAGGAGTGAGCCGGCGCCGCCCGCCGTCCACATGACTCTGGAATTCGACCCCGTCCTCGTCGACGGTGCGCGAGCCTTCCAGCGAGAAGACCTGGAACCCCCCTGAGTCCGTGAGGAGTGGGCCGTTCCACGACATGAAGCGGTGGAGCCCGCCGAGCTTGGCGACGGTGTCCTCGCCCGGACGGACGTGGAGGTGGTAGGAGTTCGCGAGGACCAGGCCCGCGCCGATGTTCGCGAGGTCGAGGGGGGACAGCGCGCGGACCGTTCCCTGGGTGCCCACGGGCATGAACGCCGGCGTCTCGACGACCCCGTGAGGGAGGATCAGCGTCCCGGCGCGGGCGGCGCCTGACTGGGCTTCGATTGTGAATTCAAACATTTATAGAAGAGCCATCGCATCACCATACGAATAGAATCGGTACCCCTCGTCCACCGCCGTCCGGTACGCGTCGAGCACGTGCTCCATCCCTCCGAATGCGCAGACCAGCATGAGCAGGGTGGAGCGGGGAAGATGGAAGTTGGTGACCATCCGGTCCACCGCCTTGAAGCGGTAGGGGGGCGTGATGAAGGCGCGCGTCTCTCCGGCCCCGGCGCGGACGCGCCCGGAGTCATCGGCCACCGTCTCGAGTGTCCGGACGACGGTCGTGCCCACGGCCCAGATCCGCCCTCCGCCGGCGCGCCGGTCATTGATCTCCTCCGCGGTCTCCCGCGGCACGGCGTAGGTCTCGGGGTGCATCACGTGGGCGGCGGGATCGTCCACTTCGACCGGTCTGAACGTCCCCGGACCGACGTGAAGATCGAGGGTGACGATCGACGCCCCCCGGTCGCGGATGGCGATGAGGACTTCGGGCGTGAAGTGCAGCCCGGCCGTTGGCGCGGCCACACTGCCATCGTGAGCGGCATAGACCGTCTGGTAGCGATCCCGGTCGGCGGCGTCGGGGGCGCGCGTGATGTACGGGGGCAGGGGGATCTCGCCGTACTTCGTGAGGGTGCCGTGCGCATCCAGGGTCCCGACGAACTTGATCCGCCGCAACCCGCCACCCAGCACTTCGAGAATCTCGGCGGCGGCGTCGTCGCCGAAGGTGACGCGGCGGCCAGGTTTCAGTTTACCCCCGGGGTGCCCCATCGCTTCCCAGGTGCCGTCGCCCAAGTCCTTGACCAGGAGGATCTCGGCTTCAGTGCCCGAGTCCCGTTTTCCGTGCAGCCGGGCGGGAATGACCCGGGACGCATTGAGGACGACCACGTCCGCCGGTCCGATGAGCTCCGGAAGATCGCGAAAATGCCGGTGCGTAAGCGATCCCTGCGCGCGATCCAGGACCAGGAGACGGGACGCGGAGCGGTCGGCGAGCGGAGTCTGGGCGATGCGGTCCGGCGGAAGATCGAAGTCGAAGTCGCCGGTGTGAAGGGGTCTCGTCACCCGTCGAAGATGCTCGGCTGCTCGGATGTCGCGGGAGGTGGGAATCCGAAGTGCCGGTAGGCGGCCGCGGTGGCGCAGCGGCCGCGCGGGGTGCGGGCCAGGAATCCCTGCTGCATGAGGAACGGCTCGTACACTTCTTCCAGCGTGCCCGGATCTTCTCCCACGGCCGCCGCGATGGTGGTGAGTCCCACCGGGCCGCCCGAGAACTGCTCGATGATGGTCTTCAGGAGCCGCGCGTCCATGTCGTCGAGGCCGAACTCGTCGACGTCGAGCCGCGCCAACGCGTCCTTTGCCACCGGTGCGGTGATCTTGCCGTCGGCCCTGACCTGCGCAAAGTCGCGCACCCGCTTCAGCAGGCGATTCGCGACGCGCGGCGTGCCGCGGCTCCGCCGCGCGATCTCCGCGACGCCGGCCGCGTCCGCCGGAACTTCGAGAATCTTCGCGGAGCGCGAGAGGATGTGCGTCAGGTCATCGGGCGGGTAGTAGGACAGCCGTTCCACCAGGCCGAACCGGGCCCGCATCGGTGGTGTGAGCAGGCCGAAGCGAGTCGTCGCGCCGATCAGCGTGAAGCGCTCGAGGGCCATGGGCAGGCTCTGCGCGTGCGGTCCGTCCGCGATACGGACATCCACGCGGAATTCCTCCATGGCCGGATAGAGAAACTCCTCGAGGGCGGGGCGCAGGCGGTGAATCTCATCAATGAAGAGGATGTCGCCGGCGCGCAGGTTGGTGAGCATCCCCACCAGATCTCCCGGACGCTCGAGCACGGGGCCCGACGTGATGCGGATCTCGACGCCCATCTCCTTCGCCATCAACAGCCCGAGCGTCGTCTTGCCGAGTCCGGGCGGGCCGAAGAACAGGGTGTGGTCGAGCGGCTCGTGGCGCCGGCGTGCGGCGTCGATCGCGATCTGCAGCGACTCCTTGACCTTGGGTTGTCCGACGAACTCGTCGAGCCGGGAGGGCCGGAGGGCGGCGTCCGAGAGCCGCTCGTCCGGAAGGGCTTCTGGGGTGGTGACTTCAGGCCGGCTCACGTGCCGTGAGGCCGTGCCTGCCAACGGACCGGGCGCGCTTCGGCCTCGATATCGTGACGGGTATGGCACGTCACGCAGGCGTCGGTCGCGTGCCGTTCACCGTCCTCGACCAGGCGGCGGTTGGTGCTGCCACAGCGGGTACAGATCCACTCGGCGGTCTTCATCGTCATCCGTGGGTGAGGAGTTGCAGGGCCCGCCGCACGAGCGGCTCGGTGCCGTCGGCGTCGACTGGTGTCCCCGATTCCGTGAGGGCACGGCGCACCGCGCGATCCGACTCCGCGGGCGAGTAGCCCAGTCGTTCGAGCGCCTGCCGCGCGGCCCGCGCCCCGCCGGCCAGCGGCGTGGGCGCGGCGCCCGGCGCGCCACCTTCCACAAAGTCGCCCACCTTGTCGGCCAGTTCAAGCACCAACCGTTCCGCGGTCTTCTTCCCGACGCCCGAAACCGAAGCGAGCGTCGCCGCATCCCGGTCGCGGATGGCTCGGGCTCCCCGCTCGAGTCCCAGGGCCGATACCAAGGCCAGGGCGAGCTTGGGTCCGACGCCCGACACGGTCATCAGGCGCTGGAAGAACCGCCGCTCCGTCTCGGCGCCGAAGCCATAGAGCGTCCAGGCGTCGTCACGAACCACCAGCTCGGTCGCCAGCGTCACCTCGCTCCCCGCAGGCCCCAGCCGCTCGAGCACGCTCGCCGGCAGTACCACCTCGTAGCCCACGCCCGCCGCCGTGTCGATGGTGACGCGGTCTCCGTGAATGCCGGCGATCCGGCCGGTGAGCCGGGAGATCATGAGCGGATGATGTGGGTGAGGGCGACGGCGACGCCGTCGGCCGCGTCGGAGGGTTTCGGCGCGGTCTGGAGCCGCAGCAGCTTGGCGACCATCGCCGCCACCTGCGCCTTGGGTGCGCCGCCGGCGCCGACGACCGTCTTCTTGATCCGGGCGGGAGAGTACTCGGCGATTTCGACACCCCGTTGCGCGGCCGCGAGCAGTACCACACCCCGGGCATGTCCGAGGACGAGGGTGGTGCGGACGTTCTTATGATAGAAGGCGTCTTCCAGGGCGAGGTGCGTGGGACGGTGCTTGGCGATCAGCTCCGCGATCCCGGCGTAGAGTTCCGCAAGCCTGACTTCGAGTCTGCCGGAGCGGGGAAGGCGAATCACTCCGCACTCGATCAGGTGTCCGAATCCCGGGCCACCGTTGCGCTCGACGATCCCGTACCCGGTGACCGCCGTCCCCGGGTCGACACCCAGGACCCTCACGTCATCCGTCGATCGCCGCCAGCGCCTCGGCGTCGATATCGAAGTTGGACGACACCTTGGCCACGTCGTCTGACTCCTCGAGTGCCTCCACCAGCGCCAGGAGGCGCTTGGCATCGGATAGCTCGACCTTCACCGTGTTCTTGGGGATGCGCGTGATTTCGGCGCTCTGCACCTTGAGCTTCTTCGCCGCCAGCGCGTCACGCACGGCGTGCAGCTGGGCAGGCGGAGCGGTGACCACGAAGACGTCGCCATCGCGCGCGAAGTCCTCGGCGCCGGCATCCAGGGCGGCTTCCATCGCCGAGTCTTCATTGACGCCCTCGGCATCCAGCAGGATCTGCGCTTTGCGGTCGAACATCCACGCCACGGAATTCGAAGCGCCGAGGTTGCCGCCGTTGCGCGAGAAGACGTGGCGGATGTCGGCCACGGTGCGGGTGGGATTGTCGGTGGTCGCGTCGATCATGATCGCCGCGCCGCCGGGGCCGTATCCTTCGTACGTCACTTCTTCGTAGATGACGCCCGCCAACTCGCCGGTCCCCTTCTTCACGGCCCGGTCGATGTTGTCGGAGGGCATGTTCTCCGCTTTGGCCGCGTCGATGGCGGTCCGCAGCCGGGCGTTGCCGGCGGGATCACCCCCACCAGCCTTGGCGGCGATGGTGATTTCACGGATGAGACGGGTGAACAGCGCGCCGCGCTTGCGGTCCGTGACGGCCTTCTTCCGCTTGATTTGCTTCCATTTGCTGTGGCCAGCCATGCGTCACTCCCGGCGCGTCCGAAATGGTGTGCTGAAAGGAACTTACAACTTGACCCGAGGGCGCCGCCACGGCTAGGATTCGCCCCCATGCGGCGCCCTCTGGTCCCGATTCTCTTCCTGGCCTTCGGCTTCGCGGCCTGCCACCGGCCCGCCGAGGTGTCGCGGCATACCATCGCGCAATCGTTGAAGGGCGTGCTCGTGTATCCGCGCTCCACCGTGGTCGGCATGTCGTCGGGGGACAGCGCCGGCCAGCTGTCGCTCTCCAGTCGCGCCGACCCGGACAGCGTCGCGCAATGGTTTCGAGCCTCGTTGACCCTGAACCACTGGACGCTGCAGAGTGATGCCCGGCAGCCCGACGGGTCCATCATTATGTACGCCGAGCGGCAGTCCCAACCCCTGTGGATCACCATCCGGCAGGCGACGGGGACGGTCGGGACGAACTACACGGTGACGGGAGCGATTGAGGGGAGCGCGGATTCCGCGGCCGCGACGGCGGTGCCGGTCCCGGATTCGACTCAGCGGTCCGGATCCAACATGTCTTCGAAACGCATCCAGCGGCGATAGAAGTACAGATCCACAAAGCCCTTCGGGCCATTCCGGTTTTTCACCACCGCCAATTCTGTCGCACCCTCCACGCCCCCTGAGGGCGCGTACATCTCTTCACGAAAGATCGTGAGCACCAGGTCGGCATGTTGCTTGACCGCACCGAGGGTACCGAAATCCTCGATGGTCGGGCGGGGGTTGGGGCGGCTCGCGGTGAACGCCGGCAGCTGCCCGACCACGATCACCGCGGTCTGACGGTCCACCGCGACTTGCTTGAGGCGCCGGAGCGTCAACGCCAACTCTTCGTCCTGCGTGTGGCGGCCTGCCGTGGAGGGTGAAGGCACGAGCTGCAGGTAGTCGATGATGATCAGGTCGGCTTCGCGCGGCGGTTCGAGCTGCGCCGCGAGCGACTCGAAGTCTCCCACGGCGAGCGGCAGAATCGTCAGCGACAGCCCCCGGAGGCGGACGGCGGCCGCGCCAATGCCGGCCCGGCCCTGGTCGTTGACCTTGGCCACTCGCAGCTCGTCGACCGACACGCGCCCTTCGATCGCGAGCGCGCGCTCCATCAGCCGTTCCTCCGTCATTTCCCCCGAGAAGAACACGACGTCCGCGCCCGATTGTGCCGAACGCAGGGCCATGCCGAGGGCCAGCGCGGACTTGCCCGACCCGACATCGCCACCCAGAACGATGAGATCGGTACGGCGCACCCCGCCTCCCAGCAGGCGGTCGATGGACGGGAAGCCGGTGGGGACGGTGTCGTCGAGCGGGGCCCCGGGCCGCTGGGCGTCGACCCGGGCGACGAGCCGTTCGACCGACGATCCGCGGGCAATCCGGCGTGGGCGCATGGCTTCAATCTATCCTTGCGCCCTTGACCGCAACGGCGACGGCGTCGGCTGCCTCGGGACCCAGAACCTCACGCGCCGGCGCCACGAGTTGAGCCAGCACGACAGCGGCCGCGGACGGTGTGGCGGGATCGAGGTGAGTCCGTGCGGCGGCGAGTGCCCGCTTGAGCGGTGCCGGAAGCGCGAGTGATGCCAGCCGGTTCTCGAGCGCCTGGAGCCGCCGCCGGTGGTTCTTGGGGGACACCGGCGCCGGAGGCAGCAGCGCCTCGGCGGCACGCAGCGTCAGCCACAGGGCGTACAGCCCATCCCGTTTGGGACCTCGCGGCGCCGCGGCCACCAGCGTGACGAGACGCTCTTCGGCGGGACTGGTGCCGCGCATCATCGTAGGAGCTGTTCGGCAGCGCCGTCCACTTCTACGGGAGTGATGTCATCGAGACAGCGGTGGTGACCCATCGGGCACCGGCTCGAACCCATCGCGGAGCAGGGACGGCAGTCGAGGGCGCGCTCGAGCACGGTGGCGCGGGCGCGGTAGGGTTTGAATCCGAACTGTCCCACCGTCGGACCGAAGAGCGCCACGACCGGCGTGCCGACGCCGGTGGCCATGTGCATCACACCGGTGTCTCCCGACACCACGACGCGGGCACGGGCGAGGAACGCTCCGGTTTCCTGAAGCGAGAAGGTGCCCGCCACGCTGCGCACGCCGTCGATCTGCGAAGCCAGCCCCCGGTCTGCCGCGCCGCCGACAATCACCGGGGTCAGGCCTCGGGACGTGAGCCTGGCCGCGAGCGCGGCCCAATGCCGGACCGGCCAGCGCTTGGTGACGTGCGCCGCGCCCGGAGCGAGCACCGCGAGCGATTTTCCGTCGAGTCCTTCGCCGCGGATCCACTCTCCTACTCGTGCGGTGGCTTGCGGCCCGATCGTGAATTCCGGCGGACCGCCATCAGGCTGCACGTCGAGATGCCTGGCCGCCTCGAAATAGCGCTCCGGCACCGGCGCGTGGGTTCCGTACCAGTCGAGCTTGGTCGAGATGAGCCAGCCGCGGGCGAGTTTCCGCTTGCGATAGCCCGCCCATTGTCCCGGCACGAGAAAGCGAAGGGCGCGGCTCCGCAGCGACCCGTGGAGATCGAGTCCGTGAGTCGGCGCGAGCGGCTTGAGGCGCCGCGCCAGGTGCCGGACCGGTTCGTCCGGCTCGAGGGCCACGACGCGCGTCAGGTGGAGGTTGTCGGACACCAGCGGGACGAAGGCCCGCTTGGTGACGAACGTCAGCTCGGCCTCCGGGTGACGGCGACGCAGGGCGCGGACGAGCGGCGTGGTGAGGATGACATCGCCGATGGAACTGAAGCGCACCAGAAGGATGGACAACACGGGAAGATTGTACCCTCTCGTTGCCCGGCTCCGCCAGCCGGGCTAGCTTTGCCTCACATGGCGCGCCCCAAGAGCATCCTGTGGGTCGATGACGAAATCGAAGGCCTTGCCGGGCACCGCCGCTTCCTCGAACAGCAGGGATTCGCCGTCGAGCAGGCGGCGCACGGAGACGACGCCCTCGCGCTCCTGCGCCGGCAGCCGTACAGCGTAGTGCTCCTGGACGAGCAGATGCCCGGCAAACGCGGGCTCGAGCTGCTCGGCGAAATCCGCAGCATCGATCCCGCCATGCCCGTCGTCATGGTCACGCAGAGTGAAGATGAAGGCACCCTCCGCGAGGCCATCGGCATCCAGGTCGACGACTACCTCGTCAAGCCGGTGCACCCCCGTCAGATCCTGTCCGTAGTCACGCGGCTCCTGGAGGGCGATCGCATCCGGCAGCAGCGTCTGGCTCGCGATTTCGTCGGGCGCTTCCGGGAGCTCGAGGGGAAGCGCGCCTCGGCGCTCGCCTGGCGTGAATGGATTGAGCACTGGGTAGAGCTCGCGCGGTGGGAGGTCAAGCTCGCCGCGGCGTCGGAGCCCGGTCTGGCCGAGGCGCTCCACTCGCTGCAGGTGGCGCTCCGCAAGGACTTCACGGAGTTCGTGAAGCGGCAGTACACCCGATGGCTCGCGCATCCCGAGGGGGACCGGCCGCCGCTCTCCGTGGACGTCGGCGCGGAATTCCTGCTCCCGGTGCTGAAGCGGACGGGAAAGGTCCTGTTCATCGTGGTCGACTGTCTGCGGCTCGACCAGTGGGAGGCGTTGCGCGACCTCGTGACACCGATGTTCGACATCGAGGAGTCGCACTACTTCGGCATCGTGCCGACGGCGACGCCCTACGCACGCAACGCCATCTTTTCCGGGCTCTACCCCATGGAGATCGCGGCCCGCCACCCGGAGTGGTGGGGGCACGCGTCCGACGACGAGAGCTTGAACGCTCATGAAGCGGAGCTCCTCACCGAGCAGCTCGCCGATTTGCTGGGCCGGCCCGTGCCGGTGCGGTACGAGAAGCTCTTCACGGCCGCGGACGGGGCGGAGCTCTTGAAACGGCTGCCGGCGCACCTGGCTCAGGAGGGCGTGACCGCCCTCGTCTTCAACTTCATCGATCAGCTGACCCACGGCCGCTCCGAGAGCGCCATTCTGTACGAGGTCGCCCGGGATGCCGACGCGCTGCGCGGCCTCACGCGGACCTGGTTCGAGCGGTCACCGGTGATGGCCGCCCTGGCGGAGGCCGAGCGGCGCGGCGTGCCGGTGCTCCTGACGACGGACCACGGCTCCATTCACTGCGAGACGCCGGCCACCGTGTTCGCCAAACGGGATGCGACCCAGAACCTCCGCTACAAGTTCGGTGAGGACTTGCGGGCCGAGGACCCCGAGGCGGCCGTCATCGTCGAAGACCTGAAGGCGTACGGACTCCCGTCGATGGGTTTGGGGGTGCGGATGGCACTCGCGGCCGGAGACCGGTTCTTCGTCTATCCCACCAAACTGCGGGAGTATCAGGCCCGGTACCGCGGTTCGTTCCTGCACGGCGGCGTGTCTCCCGAAGAGATGATTCTTCCGGTCGCGCTCCTTACCCCCCGCGCT
The DNA here is from genome assembly GCA_035553475.1 of Gemmatimonadales bacterium. GTDB lineage: Bacteria > Gemmatimonadota > Gemmatimonadetes > Gemmatimonadales > GWC2-71-9 > 40CM-2-70-7. Next base: position 9,712 of record DATNDQ010000036.1, on the reverse strand, counting down.
CGCGGGGGAGGACCGCGCTAGATGCGCGGGGGCGCGCGCCTCTACTCGCTGCTTCGTCCGTATGCTGCGCTCTTCATCGCCACGATGCTCGTCACCGTGGTGGCGTCCGTGCTGGACGGTTTTTCGCTGTCGATGCTGGTGCCGTTCCTCCGCACCATCTTCCATGAATCCACGCTCCTCCCGGTCGGCGGGTCCAAGGCCCAGGCCATCATCGCGTGGATCATGGGGGCGCTCATCTCCACCGGGTCTCCCCAGCAGGCCCTGCGCAGCGTGGTGCTGGTGCTCCTCGTGGCATTGGTCTTCAAGAACCTCGCGGAGTACCTGGCCGCCTACTGGAACGTGGTGATTCAGGAGAACGTGGTCCGCGATCTCCGCGTCCGGCTCTTCGGGCACCTTCAGACGCTCCCCCTCGGCTACTTCCAGCAGACCAAGGGGGGACAGACCATCGCGCGGCTGATCAACGACACCGACCAGGTGAAGACGGCGGTGACGGCCGCCCTGGCGTCGTTCTTCCAGAACATCGTGATGATCATCGTCTATCTCGGGATCATGTTGTCGATCTCGGTGCGCCTGTCACTCGTCGCGCTGGTACTCGCGCCGGTGCTGCTCGTCGTCATCCGTCCCTTGATCAACCGGCTGCGCCGCCGTTCGCGTGAAATGGTGGCCGAGCGCGGGGACCTCACCAGCGTCGCCGGCGAAATGGTGGGGTCCATCAAGCTCATCCGGGCCTATGTCGCGGAGCCCTACGAGGGCCGGCGCTTCCTGGAGATGGCGAACCGGTACCGGAAGCGGGTGCTCCGGGCCCAGCGATTCTCGTCACTGACCAGCCCGGTCAGCGAAGTGTTCGGCGGAGTGGTCCTGGTGTGCGTGCTCTGGTACGGGACCACCCTTGTGCTCGCCAACACGATCCAGGCGGAGGAGATGATGCTCTTCCTGGTGATGGCGCTCCGGCTCATGTCCCCGCTCAAGTCGATTTCGAACTACCCCGGCGTCATGGCGGGCGCGCTGGCGTCCGCGGAGCGGGTCTACGAAGTCCTCGACCTGCCTTCCAGCGAACGTGACGTGCCCGGCGAAGAGCCGGCGTCCTTCGACAAAACCATCGAATACCGGAACGTGTCGTTCGCTTACGCCGGGAACGCCGGGGTGCTGCACGACGTCAGTTGCAAGGTTTCGCGAGGGCAAGTCCTCGCGATCGTCGGACCGTCGGGGGCGGGGAAGACCACGATGGTGGATCTGCTCCCGCGCTTCTACGAGCCGACTGCGGGGGCGGTGCTGATGGATGGCACGCCGCTCACCAAGTTCACCCGGTCGTCACTGCGCGGTTTGATGGGCATCGTCTCCCAGGAGACCATTCTCCTCAACGACTCGGTGTTCGCGAACATCGCCTACGGCCGGCAGGACTTCACGCTCGAACAGGTGCGGGCCGCGGCGCGCGCCGCGAACGCGGACGACTTCATTTCGCGGCTGCCCCAGGGCTACGACACCATGCTGGGCGAACGGGGCACGCGGCTGTCGGGAGGTGAGCGGCAGCGGATCGCCATCGCCCGCGCGGTGCTCCGGGACCCGCCGATCCTCATTCTCGACGAGGCGACTAGTCAGCTCGACACCGAGTCTGAACGCCTGGTGCAGGACGCCATCGACCGGCTGATGAAGCACCGGACCGTTCTCGTCATCGCGCACCGCCTCGCGACGGTCCAGCACGCCGACCAGATCGTGGTAGTAAAGGAAGGACGCATCGTGGAGCGCGGCACCCACGCCGAGCTGTACGCGGCTGACGGGCTCTATCGTCGTCTTCATAACTTGCAGTTCAGATCCTGACCCCCGACCCCCCACCCCCGACGCCTGATGCTCTCCGGATTCACGATCGTCCGAAACGCCGTCAAGCTGGACTTCCCCATTATCCCCGCCATCAAGTCGGTACTGGCGGTCTGCGACGAAGTCGTGGTCAACGTGGGGAAGTCGGATGACGAGACCCGCGACCTGGTCACGTCCATCGGCGACCCGCGGATCCGGATCCTCGACACGGTGTGGGATTTCACGAAGAAGAATGAGATGCTCGGCATGGAGACCCTCCGCGCCATGCAGGCGTGCAAGGGCTCCTGGGGCATCTACATCCAGGCCGACGAAGTGCTCCACGAAGACGGGGCCAGGATCCTGAAGGAGACGGTCGCCGAATGTGACGGTGACGAGCGGGTGGAGGGCTTGCTCGTGAAGTACCTGCATTTCTACGGGGGCCTGGACATCGTCGCGCAGAACCGCCGCTGGTACCGGCGCGAAGTCCGGTGCCTTCGCCTCGGCCGCGACATCCGTCCCTATCAGGGAGCACAGGGATTCCGCGTGGGACCCGAGTACCGGAAGATCCGGGCCCGCCCCACCGACGCCGTGATGTTCCACTACGGCTGGGCCCGTCCCGCGAAGGCGATCCGCGAGAAGTACGAAGCTTCCAAGGTGATCTACCCCTGGAGCAAAGAGCGGTCAGAGATGGAGCAGAAGCGCGGATACCTCGAATGGCTGCCCTTGCTCAAGAAATTCGAGGGACGCCATCCGGCGGTCGCCCAGCAGTGGGTAGACGAGCGCGCCCACGACCCGGAACGGATCATCGGACCCCGGTCGTTCAAGGCTGAGCACATCCGTTTCTACGTCTCCGATTGGATCGAGCGACTGACCGGCGCCCGGGTGTTCGAGTTCCGGAACTACACAGTGGTGTAGGGGGTCGCGCGGCCGTCGGGGAGTGAGCCGGTGTCCTGCAGGTGCTTGTAGAACCGCACGTATTCTTCCGCCATCACCAGGTGGGTGAAGTACCGCTCGGCGTGGGCCCGGCAGTGGCCCGGGTCGCGGTTGTCGATGGTCTTCGATGCCTCCACCATCTCGTCCAGGGTGTCACAGAGTGCGCCCACCTCGGATGTCAGGATTTCCGGCAGAGCACCGCGCCTGGTGCCCAGCACCGGCGTTCCCGAAAACAGCGCCTCGATGTTGGTGAGCCCGAACGGCTCATCCCAGAGCGCGGGCATCCAGAGGCAACGCGCGTTGGCGAGGAGCTGGGATTTCTTTTCGCCGTCGACCTCGCCCACGTACTTGATGCCGCGGGAAAACGTCGGCCGCCACCCGCCCGCCAGGATCAGGCGCCGGCCTGTACGCTGTGCGCCTTCGATGGCCCAGTGGTACCCCTTGGCCTGGTGAAGCCGACCGATCCAGAAGTCGTAGTCTTCTTTCTTGCTCTGGAACTGAAACTCCGCGGGGTCGAGCCCGGCATACACGAAGGCCTTGCTGCCGTTGCGCCCGGCGTGATTGGCGGAGAGGAACACGTTTCGGGGCGGGACCGGCTCGCCGGACCGCAGGTTGCCGTACAGCGTCTGGAGAAAGGGAGGGCCGGCTGGTACCGCCGTGACGGGAAAGTGCGCGTGGAGAATGTCGGCGTCGCGGGGCGTGTAGGACGCGAGCGAGAACTTGGGGTCCTTGTACGCCTTGGCGGTGAACGCGACGAGCGCGGTGCCGGGGATCGCCGTGCCGGGTGGCGCGATCATCGTGACCCGGTGGCCAAGGGCCACGAGCCCCTGCGCCAGCGCAGTGACGATGCGCTCCGTGCCACCATATCCCTTGACCGGCAGCCGGTGGTGTGAGGCGACCGCCACGTGCATGGAGCGAAGACTATCACTACCTTCGTTTGCATGCCAGCGGGGCCAGCGGCGCCACTGAACATTCTGCAGCTCACCTTCCAGGGTGACGGTGCCGGATCCACCCAGTCCATTTTCAGTCTCTCCGACCATCTGCGCCGCCGCGGTCACCGCGTCATCCTCGGCGTCCGTGACGAGTCACTGCTGGCGCGTATGGGGCGGGACGCCGGGCTTGCGGTCATTCCCCTCGATTTCGGACGTCTGGGTGCGCTCGCGGACCGTCTCGCCGAGGTGATCGCTACTGAGCGAGTGGACGTCGTGAACAGCCACGCGACGCGTGACCGCCGTGCCCTCACCTGGTTGCGCTGGCGGGGACGCCTGCGAGCGGGATTCGTCGTCACCCGCCGCACCATGCCTCGCACTTCACCGCTCGAGCTTTTCCTCATCGGACACACCGCCGACCGCACCATCGCCGTCAGTCAGACGGTGGCTCGCGCCTTGACGTCCCGACTCCATCCGGCAGGATCGCTTCGCGTCGTCCCCAACGGCATCGACCTCGGCCGCATCGACACGGCGCCGGGCGCCGCGGCAATGGATTTCGCCCGCCAGAGGGTGGGGGACTCCGGCCGCCCGGTGATCGCGATCGTCGCGAGACGGAAAGACCAGGAAGTCGCCATCCGGGCGCTGGGCGGGGTGGAGCGTCCGGTGGTCCTGGTGTGCGTGGGCGTGGACGAGGACGCGGGCCTCCGGGAGGCGAAGGCGGGGGTCCCCGATCGCCATCTCGTGTGCTTCGTCCCCTTCGTGCCCGAAGCCCTGGCCTTCTACCATGTCGCCCGGATCGCGGCGCTGCCATCGCGGATCGAGGGACTGTCCCAGGCATTGCTTGAGGCCATGGCGCTCGGCCTTCCGGTCGTCGCTTCCCGGGCCGGCGGGAATCCCGATCTGGTGACGGAGGATGCCGGAATCCTCGTGCCCCCGGGCGATCCAGTCGCATGGGCCGCCGCCTTCACACGCCTGCTGGGCGATGAAGCACTGGCGGCCCGACTGGGGAAAGCGGGACAGGCCCGAGTCCGCAGCGAGTTCACGCTGGAGCGAACGGCTGAACGAACGGAAGCCGTATACCGCGAGGCCCTGGCGGCCATTAGGATTGTCTAGGGTATGCCCGCGCCGGTCACGGTAGTGATCCCGACGCTCAACGAGGCCGCCCAGATCGAGGAGGCCGTCAGGCACCTTGGCTGGGCAAGTGAAGTGCTGGTGGCCGATGGGGGCTCGACGGACGGAACGCAGGCGCTGGCCAGGAAAGCGGGGGCGCGGGTGCTCGACGTGCCCGGCCTCACGATCGCCGGCCAGCGGAATGCCGCGATCGCGACCGCCCGCACCGACTGGGTCTTCGCGCTGGACGCGGACGAGCGGATCACGCCGGCGCTGGCGGCGGAGCTCGAGCGGACGGCGCGGCAGCCGGCGCACGAGGCCTACGCGGTCGGACGCCACAACTACTATCTGGGCCGGTTGATGCGGCGCAGCGGGTGGGGCGACAACTGGGCCGTACGCTTTTTCCGGAAGGACCGGCGGTTTGTCGAACGACGGGTGCACGAAGGACTTGAATCCGTGGCCGATACGGGGCGCCTGGTGGAGCCCCTCGAACATACTCCCTACCGGGACCTGAGCCATCACATCAAGAAGATCGATCTCTATGCGACGTGGGCTGCACAGGATTTGCGTGACCGGGGCCGGCGCGCCCGGATCACCGACATCCTGGTCCGGCCGCCATTCACGTTCTGGCGCACCTACTTCCTGCAGCTCGGCATCCTCGAAGGATGGCACGGCGCCGTCCTTTGCGGCCTCGCTTCCGTGAGCGTGTTTCTGAAGTACACGCGGCTCTGGGAGCTCGACCATCGCTCCGATGGCTAAGACCTTTCTTCTGACCGACGAATTCCCCCCGATGCACACGGGGGTGGCGCGGATGATGGGGGAGATCGCGCTCCGCTATCCCAAGGGTGAGCTGCTCGTCTCCACGGGCCAGAACCGGGACGCGGTGGAAACCGACTCGGCGTTCCCGTCCGTCATCGACCGGCTGCCGATCCCCACGCGTTCCCTGTCCAGTCTGGCCGGGTTGCTCTTCTGGTCCCGCCGGGTAGCGACACTCGCGCGCGAGGCCAAGCCCCGGTTCGCGTGGTGTGACTCGATCCGCCCCGCCGCATACGCGGCCAAGTGGACGCACGAACGCCTCGGCACCCGCTACGGCGTGCTCGTGCATGGCGGCGACGTGCTGAAGGAGCTGCACAAGATCCACCACTCGGCCTTCGCGCGGCGCACCGCCCGCGCGCTCCTCGGCTCGGCGGCGGTGGTGGTCGCGAACAGTCAATGGACCAAGGAACAGGCGCAGACGGTGCTGCGCGAGCTCGGTCTCGACCCCCACGCCGAGCGGGTGCGCGTCGTCCCGTTGGGCACGGATCCGGCGCAATTCCGTCCCGGGCTCGACACGCGCGAGGTGAGGGCGCGGCACCGCCTGGAGAACGGGAAGTGGGTCATCACCGTGGCGCGGCTCGAGCCCTACAAGGGGATCGACACGTCCCTCAAGGCGGTGGCCGAAGTTCGCAAGGCGGGCCACGAGGTCGGTTACCTCGTGATCGGCGCCGGGAAGAAGAAGGATGCGTACAAGAAGCTGGCACAGGAGCTGGGGATCGAGGAGGCCGTGCGGTTCATCGGCACGGTGCCCGACAAGGAGCTGCCCGCGCTATACAACGTGGCCGAGGTCTACCTGGGTGTGTCACGGCGCGCCGAGGGCACGCGGGTGGAGGGATTCGGCATTGCGTTGGCCGAAGCGAGCGCCTGCGGGCTACCGGTGATTGCGGGGCGGAGTGGCGGCGTCGCGGAGGCTGTGAAGGACGGAGACACGGGCTTCGTGGTGGATCCGGAGGATCCGGCGGCCGCGGCACAGGCGCTCACCCGCCTCCTGTCCGATCAGCTCCTCGCCCGGCGCCTCGGACAGGCGGGTCGGAAGGCCGTGGAAACGAATTTCAACTGGGACCGCGTGGTACGTGACCTTCGGGAGATCGAATCACAAGTCTCCTCCTGAGCTTCAATTTTCCTCCGCATGGCGGCGGCATCGCCAGAATGATGGGGGAGCTGGCCCTCCGCTATCCTCCGAAATCCCTCGTCGTCTCCACCGGCACCTATCCCGACAGCGCGGATTCTGACGCCCGTTTCTCGCAGACCATCGATCGGGTCGGCATTCGGGCCACCCGTCTGCGCACCATCAATGGATTGGCGCTCTGGACGTGGCGGGCTTCGGCCCTGGCGAGGGCGTTCCGGCCCGGATTCGCATGGTGCGGTGAGCTCAAGCCCGCGGGATACCCGGCCCGGTTCCTCTCCCGGTGGCACGGCGTCCCGTACGGCGTCGTGGTCCACGGGACGGAGCTGTTGTTGCTCGACGCGAAGATCAGGCGCTCGCGATTCAAGCGGTGGACCGCCGGCGGGCTCCTGTCCGGTGCGGCGGTGATCGCCGCGAATAGCACCTGGACCGGGAACCTCGCCAAGGCTGTGCTGGAGCTGCTCAACCGGCCCGACCTCGCGCAACGCGTGCGCGTCGTTCCCCTGGGTACGGAGCCCCGCGAATTCCGTCCCGGCGTGGACCCGAGAGATGTGCGCGACCGCTACGGGCTCACCGGCGGTCCCTGGATCCTCACGGTGGCGCGCATCGAGTGGCACAAGGGGATCGACACCGTGATCAAGGCCATGCCCGCGATTCGCGCCGCCCACGCGGGGGCGCGATACGCCATCGCCGGGATCGGCCCGCGCCAGCCTCAGCTCGAACAGTTGGCGCGAGAAACGGGCGTCGCGGATGCGGTCCGGTTCCTGGGCCCCGTCTCGGATGCGGATCTGCCTGCTCTGTACAACGCGGCGGATCTCTACGTCGGTGCCTCGCGCCGGCACGATCTGCTGGTAGAAGGGTTCGGAATCTCACTGGTCGAGGCTTCCGCGTCGGGCCTGGCGGTGGTCGGCGGCAGGTCGGGGGGAGTGCCGGACGCCGTACGTGACGGCGAGACGGGAATCCTGGTGGATCCCGACCAGCCAGCCGCGGTTGCGGAGGGGGTGAACCGGCTCTTGGCGGACGAGCCCCTTCGGAAAAAGCTGGGCGCGGCGGGGCGGGTCGCCGTGGAGAAGTACTACAACTGGGATCGAGTCGCGAAGGACTTGATCGACATCGACCGGGAATTCCGGAGGCCCGGCAATCCCATGTAGCTAGAGTTCGTCTATCGCCTGCTCGACTTCCTCGGCGTGCCCCTTCGGTTTCACCTTCTCGAAGATCTTCGCGACCTTGCCGTCCTTGTCGATCACGAACGTCGTGCGCGCGATCCCCATGTAGGTCCGACCGTACATCGATTTTTTCTGCCACACGCCGTACTTCTCGGCGATCGCATGATCCTCGTCCGCCAGCAGGGTGAACGGCAGGTCGAACTTCTCCTTGAACTTCAGATGGCTTTTCACCGAATCGGGGGAAATGCCGAGGATGATCGCCTTGGAGCCCTTGAAGCGGGGGAATGCGTCGCGAAACTCGCAGGCTTCAACCGTGCACCCCGGCGTGTCATCCTTCGGATAGAAGTAGAGGACCACCGGGCGGCCCTTCAGATCTTTCAGGGACAGCTTCTCGCCGGCGTCGGTGTCGAGTGAAAACGCGGGCGCGGATTTTCCGACCGAGACCATTGTCTATCCTCTAGGCTTGTGCCCGTTCCGCCGCCTGCGGGGCGGGACGGGCGCTGATGGCGTACGTAGGACAGTGACGAATGAAGCCACCGTCGGCGGGGGACCAGTCCTGCTCCGGTTTGGTGACGATCGCCTTCCGGTCGTTGTCCAGCACGAACATGCCCTGCGGCGCCTGCACGAGGCACTGTCCGCATCCGATGCAGCGATCTCGCTCCACGCGAACGACCACCCGGCGCTTCGGGAACACACCCACCGCCCCGGCGCTGGGCCATTCCGCCGGCCGGTCGAGGGCGGCAATGGTCGCGCGGTAGCCTTCCTCCACCACCTCGCGGAGATGGCTGAACGAAAACATCTGGATGTGCGCCACGCGGGGGTGGATGTAATAGAGCGGAGGCGTGGACCACTCCCGGAGCCTGAGCTCGAGAAGGGTCTGCATCGCGATCTCCGTCGCCCGCGCGAATACCGAAGCGAACCCTTCTTCCTGCGTGTCTTCCCGCAGTGCGGTCGAGGCGGAGACGTCCACGGCGAGCACCATGCCGCCCGACAGCGCGCGTGCCGCACCGATCGGGAGATTGTCGGAGGTCGCTCCATCCACGTAGTAGCGCCCGTTGATCTCGCGGGGGGGCAGCCAGCCGGGGAGCGCGCAGGACCCGAAGATCGCGTCCACGAGGGGTGCGTCATCGAGCCCGCGCAGGCCCCAGAGCACCTGCATGCCCGAATTGATGTCCACCGTGTTCACGATCACCGGGGGGTCGAGATCGGCAAACGTCGCATCCCCCACGAGGGAGCGGATCAGGTGCTCGAGGGGTTCGCGCCGGAACAGTGCGGGGGAGTGCATCCGCTTGAACGCCATGTCGGCGTGCGCCACGACGAAGACGTCCTTCCGCTTCAGCGCCAGCGCCATGTCCCTGAGCTGGGGGATACTGCGTCCGGCAGCCCAGGCGGCTCCGATCAGTGACCCGACACTGGACCCGACGATGTGGGACGGACGGAGACCCCGCTCCACCAGCGCCTGAAGCACGCCGATGTGGGCCAGTCCCTTCATGCCGCCCCCGCCCAGGACGAGGGTGAATTTGGTGTTCTCTATCACCAAAGGGTCCGCTTGTTTCGAGAGGTGTTCCCCGGGTAAGGTAGAAGAGTCCCCAGCACGTGCGCCACTAGGGCGCGAGGCCGTTCATGACCGACGTCGTTTCTCATCCGACCCGTGTGAAAGCCGTGCGCGAATCCCTGCGCACCCTGCGAGCCACCGAGTTTCCGTGGACCGCGGACACGGTCTATTTGAACAACGCCTCGATCGGCCCTCTGCCGGAACGCACCCGCCGCTACCTCGACCAGTTCAACGCCAAGCGCACCGCCCCCCACCTGCTTCCCGACCGCGACATCTTCGCCGG
>DATNDQ010000035.1:0-76375 GCA_035553475.1 Gemmatimonadales bacterium | reverse complement strand
AGAGTTGCGGGAAGCCTTGATGGACACCGGACTCGCGGGCGACGTGCGGGTCGTCTCCGACGGCGAAGCGGCGCTCCGCTCGGCCTTCGGGGCCGAACCCGGCATGCTCATCTCCGCGGGCACGGGATCGATCGCCTACGCACGCGACCCCGGCGGGCGGCTGCACCGCGCCGGTGGGTACGGGTGGCAGATGGGTGATGAAGGGGGCGGGTACTGGCTCGGACGGCGGGGCCTGGCCGCGGCGGGAGCCCAGCGGGATGGACGCGGAGACGGCTCGACCATCGGCTCCCGGCTCCTCGGAGCGCTGGGACTTCGGGATTTCGACGATCTGGTACGGTGGGCGGCCACGGCGACGCCAGGACAAGTGGCCAGCCTCGCGCCCCACGTGGTGAACGCCGCCCAGGAAGGGGAGCGGGTGGCTCAGATGATCATTGGGGAAGGTGCAGCCGCACTGGGTGACCTGGTGCGGGCACTTCTCACGCACTTCCGGGAGGGACCGGTGGCTCTCGCCACGGGTGGCGGCCTGCTGCGCGCCGACTCTCCCCTGCTCACCGCCCTGCGTTCGAATCTCGGCGCCGATCCCGTCGCGCTGGCCCACCGCCCGGTGGATCCTGCGCTCGGCGCCCTGACGCTGGCCCCGAAGGCCTAGGCTCCGCCCTTCAGTCGCCCGCGGACTTTGCTGTGGCGGACGCTGTAGAGGAAGTAGATCGCCGCCCCCAGGGCCAACCACCCGACGAACCGCAGCTGGGTGATCGTCGGCAGGTTCCAGATCAAGTACAAGCAAAACGCGATGGATATCGCCGGCAAGACCGGAACCCAGGGCGTCCGGAAGGGGCGCGGGCGCTTGGGGTCGACCCGCCGTAGCACGATGATTCCCAGCGCCACCAGGATGAACGCGAACAGCGTGCCGATGTTCGTGAGCTCCAGGACAATGCCGATGGGCGCGAAGGCGGCGAAGACGCCGACGAAGATGCCGGTCACGATCGTGGTGATGTGCGGCGTCTTGTACTTCGGGTGAATCTTGGCGGCCCAGGGTGGCAGCAGCCCGTCGCGCCCCATCGACATGAAGATGCGCGCCTGCCCGAGCTGGAAGACCAACAGCACCGACGTCATGGCCGCGACCGCTCCCAGCGACAGGATGCCCGTGGCCCAGTCGGCGTGCACGTAGTGCAGCGCCACCGCGAGCGGATCAGGGACATTGAGCTGATCCCAGGGGATGAGCCCGGTCAGCACCAGCGCGATGGCCACGAAGAGCAAGGTGCAGATGATCAGGGACGCGATGATGCCGATGGGAATTCCCCGCGCCGGATCCTTCGCTTCCTCCGATGCGGTGCTCACGGCGTCGAAACCGATATATGCGAAGAAGATGATGGCCGCGCCGGCGCCGATCCCCTTCAGTCCGTTGGGGGCAAAACTCGGCGTGGTCCATTGGGACGTGTGGATGAACCCCAGGCCGACGATCAGGAACAGGAGAATGATCCCGACTTTCACGGCCACCATGAGGGTGTTCACCCACGCGGACTCCGTGGTACCGATCACGAGCAGCCAGGTGATCACCGCCACGATCAGGAAGGCCGGCAGATTGAAGGAGACGGGGATGCCGAGCAGGTGCGGGACCGCGGCGTGGGTGTTGACCGCGGTGAGCGTATCGGTCACGATCCACCGCGGCAGCGTGATGCCCAGCCCGCGGAGCAGCGAGTCGAAGTAGCCGGACCAGCCGATGGCCACCGCGATGTTCCCCACGGCGTATTCGAGGATCAGATCCCACCCGATGATCCACGCGACCAGCTCGCCGAGGGTCGCGTAGGCGTAGGTATAGGCGCTGCCCGCGATCGGGATCATCGCGGCGAATTCCGAATACGTGATGGCCGCGAGGGCGCTGGTCACGCCGGCGACGAGGATCGAGATGACGATCGCCGAGCCCGCCCCGGGGTGGGCGCTGTCCCCGGTAATGGCCGAGCCGATGGCGACGAAGATCCCGGCGCCGATGATGGCGCCGACGCCGAGGGCGGTGAGCTGGATGGCGCCCAACGAGCGTTTGAGCCCGCCCCCGGATTCCCCGTCGGCGATGCACTGGTCGACCGTCTTCCGGGCAAAGAGCGACATGCGCCTCCAAGGGGGGCGGCATCGCCGCCTGCCTGCGTTGACTGTCGGTTACCGCGAGATCGTGAACGGGACGACACTCGCGACGGGAACGCCTTCGAGTGTCTTCGCGGGATAGAATTGGTTCGACTTAAGCTGCTTCACCAGCGTCTCCCGGCAACCGGCGTCCTTCGGCGGCGGCTGCAGCTGCACGTCGGTCACCTCTCCCCCCTCCGACACCGCGATCATGGCTACGGTGCGTCCGTGGAAGCAGGGCGGCGGCAAAATGGTCAACTTCGGAGACGCTATCAAGATGTGGGGACCGCCCCCGTGCCCCGGACCAGAGTCATTGCCGACACCGGGACCCACGCCCGCACCCTTCCCGCCACCTGACCCCGGACCTTCACCCGGACCACCGGTCGTGCCATTGCCCGTTCCTGGTGCAACCGCGACTTGCGTCTCGACCGGCTGAGGCGCGGGCTGGAGCTTCGGCAGATCGAGCTTCGCCGGGACCGGGAGCGCGAAATGCGTGGTGAACTGCGGCGCCTGCGGAACGGCCACCGCCTGCGGGGCCGTGACCCCCGACAGCAGGAACATGTGGAGCGCCTGCCGACCCCCTCCGCCACCCCCGCCTCGCGGCCCGGGGCCATCCCCCGACCCGGCCAGGAGCTCGGCGCTCTTCCAGAAGAGCAGCGCAAAGACGAGGATGTGCACGGCGATGACGATCGTACCCGTCCGCCCCATGCGCAGCCGGGGAACGACGAGCTGCGGGGACGGGAGATCGGGCTTGCGGTGCCCGGACGGAGGGGCGTATCGGTCGCGCTGGAACACGGTCAATAATTACACCAGGCCAATGAAAAAGGGGACGCTTGGCGCGTCCCCTTTGTTTCAAGCATGTCTACACTCGGCGCCTGTGCGCCTTGGCGCCCAGCCTTGTTACTTCGCTGCGCCTTGATCGGGGGGCGGCGTGAAACCGATGACCTGCACGCCCGCACCCTTCGCGATGTCCATCGCCGCGATGACGTCCGAGTACACCCGGTTCGGCGCCGCTTTGATGAAGATCAGCTTGGCAGACCGCTGATCGTAGATGTTCTTGAGGAAGTCTCCCAGACCCGTCAACGGCACCGGCTTGGTGTTGACCGAGTACCCGCCGTCCGCCGTCAGCTCGAGCACGATCTGGTCCGACTGCTGCTGCTTCTGATTCGGCTGCTTCTGTTCGGGCGGTACCTGCACGTCGATGGCGCGGCGGCCCAGGGGCAGCGTGATCATGAAGATGATCAGGAGCACCAGGAGCACGTCGATCATCGGCGTGACGTTGATGTCGGCTTGCAGCGAACCGCCGCTCGAAACCCCCATCGCCATATCAGTTGTTCTCGTCTTCGGGTTTGAGGCCGCGCGTCTGCTCGGCGATCGCGTCAATCACGGCAACGTGCGCCTTGCGCGCGATTTCGATCGCCTGCTGGACGCGGGCGAACGGCACGTTGGCGTCCGACTTCAAGAACAGAATCTTGTCCACCGTCCGGCCCGTGTAGACGTTCGTCAGAATGTTCTGGAGATCTTCGTCTTTCACCGGCCGCATGCCGCTGTAGGTCCCGCTCTGATCGACCATGTCCAGCCAGAATCCGTGCTGCGGCGTCGCATCGATACCCAGCCGGATTTCGCCGTTGTCTTCGGGCCGCTTGGCGGCGTGGCTCGCGCGCGGGATCTGGGCCTGGAATCCCGCCGCGATCGCCGGCGTCACGATCATGAAGATGATCAAGAGCACCAGCATCACGTCGATCATCGGCGTGACGTTGATGTCCGCCTTGACCGCGCCGCCCGACCCCGAGTCCCTACTTGCTGATAGGGCCACTGGACTGCGTCGCTTTCTGCGTCTGGAATTCCTTGGTGAAGATCGAGCGCCCGAACTCCGAGCCCACGCTCTTGATCAGGAAGTCGATCAGCTCCTTGGAGGTGTACGTCATTTCCACGGAGACGTAGTCGATCTTGGTCGAGAAGTAGTTGTAGAGCCACACCGCCGGAATCGCGACCATCAGACCGAACGCCGTGGTGATGAGCGCTTCGGCCACGCCGCCCGTGATCGCGGCCAGTGAGCCGCCGCCGCCCGACGCCGCCATGCCCTGGAAGGCCGCGACGATACCCATCGTGGTGCCGAGCAGTCCGACGAACGGGGCCGTCGCGCCGGTGGTCGCCAGCACGCCCATGCCGCGCTTCATCTCCGCCGTGATGATCAGCATCTGCCGCTCCACTGCCCGCTCGGCGGAATTGATGTCGCCGGCGGTGATGGTGGCGCGGTCGCGAAGCAGGGGCTTCACCTCGGCGAGCGCGTCCCCGAGGACGCGGGCCACGTGGCTGATCCGGTTCTTCTCGGCCAGCGCGATGGCCTGATCGAGCTGTTCTTCCTGCAGGGAGCGCGAGAACAGGGGGGCGAACTTCGCGGTCTGCTTCTGGGACTTCCGGAGGTACCACCACTTGGTGATCACCACCGTCCACGACCAGAGGGACATGATCAACATCACGATCACGATCCCCTTGGCGAAGGGTCCCATCGTCAGAAATAGATCTTTCAAACTCATCTGTGCGCGCTCCTTCTGAGTGGCTCTGGTGTGAAGCCTAGTGGTGAGTCAACGTGAAATTGACGGGAATCTGGATCAGCACCCGGACCGCGTGACCATACACGCGCGCGGGACGGAACAGCGTCTTGAGAATGGTCTGCTTGGCGTTGGCGTCGAATCCAGGGTTCGCACTCGTGACGATCTTCAGCGAGTTGGGCTCGACGCGCCCGGAGGTGTCGACCACGGCCTGCACCATGACTACGCCCTGAATGCCGGCCTGACGGAGCAGCTCCGGGTATTGCGGCGGCGGCCCCGACAGAACTTCCGGCTTCTCCTGCACGACGTCCGCGGAGAACACCTGGTCGGTACTCGGCGTCATCCCGGTCGCCACGCCGCCTTCGACGCCTGCGCCTGAGAAGTCCTTCGGATCGAAGTGCTCCTGCAGGTTCACCGGCGGAATGTTCTTCGGGATGTCGGTGATGGCCACGACGGTCTGGAAGCCCTTGAGCGGCACGTCGATGGTCGGCGGCGGCGGCTGATCGGGCTGTTTCTGCTGTTGCTGCTGCAGAAACACCACCGTCGTGTCCACCTTCGCCTTGTTGTCGCCGGTGTTGGCGGAGAGTGTGGCGTAGACGGCCGCCGCGATGATCCCCGTATGCAGGGTCACCGAGACAAAACCCACGCCCATGAAGCGGCCCTTCTGCGTCTTCCGCTTCGACTCGATCAGATTATCGAACACGAACCGTGTCTCCCATGGGAGGACCAAGGAAATACTACCCGCCGCCGGTTACCCGCTAGTGGGCAAGACATTACAAAACGATTAAAACCCGCTTGGCCGCGTCGCGATGCTGAACTGCACCGGGATCCGCACGAGAACGCGAACTGCACGCCCTTCGACGCGTCCCGGGCGGAACACCGCCCGTTCCAGACATTCGATGGCCGAGGCCGAAAGCGCCGGATGCGGACTCTCGATCACCTGCAGCGTCTTGGGCTCCAGATGTCCCAGAGTGTCCACCACTCCCTGCACTTCCACGACCCCTTCGATGTGAGCCGTCCGCAGAGCTTCCGGATACCGGGGCGGCGGGGATGACAGGAGCTCCGGTTGCTGCTCGACGACGCGCGGGTCGTACACCCCGCCGAGATCCGGTGCCGACGGACTGCCGAGCAATTTCGTGGTGTCGATCGGCCACGGCACGACCGGTCCGCCGGAAATCGTGACGGGGACCGTCGGGGGGATCGGGAGGCTGACCTCGATCGGGCCCGGCACCTCGACGACAGGTGCAACTCCGGTGGCGCCAAGCCGCTCGGGCTGATGGAAAGGCGCAAGCGGTGCCACGACTATGGGGTCAGGCGAGTCTTCGTGTCGAGTCGTCGCGCGCAGCCCGTAAGCGATGACGGCGACGTGCGCGGCAATCACCAGGACTCCCCCACGGATGCCAAATGGCGACGGGGCGCCAACGCCGAACCGGTCGAACATCGAAACGCTCCAGAAGAGGGTCGATTCGATGGTACCAGCCCGGCGTGACCCCCTCATTGGGGGCGAATGACAAACGGATAAAAGGCTGGTGAGGGGCGGCTAAAGGGCCCGGGGCAAGGTCACGGTGAAGGTGGTCCCCCGCCCCGGCCGGCTCTGTACCTCGATGGTCCCGCCATGTGCCTCGGCGATCCACCGGCAAATCGCCAGCCCCAACCCGGCCCCGGCGCGCTCCCCCGTGCGGGTCCGCGCGAACTCGGCACGGTAGAACCGGTCGAAGATGTGCGGAAGGTCACCCGGCGCGATGCCGATCCCGGTGTCGGAAACCGCCAGGATCACGCGTTGCGGCTGCTCCGCGAGCGAGATTTTCACCAGCCCCCCCGCCGGCGTGTACTTCACCGCATTGGTCATCAGGTTCATCACGAGTTGCCGGATCCGCGTCCGGTCCACTTCGAGCATCACGGGCTCCGCGGGGACATCCATCTCGATCCGGACTTCGCCGGGTTCGGCCAGGAGCTCGGCCGTCTCCTCGACTTCGTGGACCAGCCCGCGCAAGTCCACCATCTCCCGTGCGAGCGGTGCCCGCCCTTCATCGGCCCGGGCGAGCGTGAGCAGCGCGTCTACCAACTCGGTCATCCGGTTCACTTCCTGCAGCGTCTCTTCCAGGACGACCAGCGTTTCCTGCGGAAGGTTCGGCGTAGTCACCGCCCGCTCGACCCCGGCCCGGAGCACGGTGAGGGGAGTCTTCAGCTCATGGCTCGCGTCGGCGGTAAAGCGCCGCAGGGCCACGAAGGTCCGCTCGAGACGTCCCATCATCTGATTCAGCGTTTCCGCCAGCCGGCCGAATTCATCCCGGACCATCGGCTGTGCCAGCCGCCGGTGCAGCGACCGCCCGTCCGAGATCTC
This sequence comes from Gemmatimonadales bacterium, assembly GCA_035553475.1. Taxonomy (GTDB): domain Bacteria; phylum Gemmatimonadota; class Gemmatimonadetes; order Gemmatimonadales; family GWC2-71-9; genus 40CM-2-70-7. The sequence continues at coordinate 69,358 of DATNDQ010000035.1, read as the reverse complement.
CTCCACCTCGGTGATGATCTGATCCAGGGGCTCGAGCGCGCGCCGCGCGATCCAGGACCCGAGCAGCCACGCCACCAGCAGGCTGAACGGGAAGACGAGCGCGATCGGTGTGAGGAGCTGTTGCACGCCCAGCTCCGTCGGCGCGACGTTCGCGCCCGCGAGCACGGTACCGAACGTCGGCCCTCCCTCTGCCGACCGGACCACGTACCGGATCGTGGGACCATCGGGATCGATCCGCACCGTGCGCACCGCGTGATTGGCGGTATCGGTCCGCGCGAGCCGGTGGATCTGCTCGAGGGTGGCGAACGTGCCGGCACGCACGTCGGCCGAGGCGAAGAGGATCCCGGTGGAGTCGGCAGCGGTGATGAGGAGGAAGCCCGGCACCGGCTCGAGCGTCGCGGCGACCTGCGGCATGAGCACGAACCCGCCGTTCGGGCCGCGCTGGATGAGCTGCCCGCCGGAGCCGTAGATCTGGGAAAGAATGCCGTTGGTCTGATCGGCTTCGGTGCGGATGCGCTGGTCCAGCTCCTGGTACGAGGCGCTCCGGCCCTGGACGTAGACGATGCTGGCGAACGCGGTGAGGGTCAGCGCCATCGCCGTGGCGTACCAGGCGGTGAGCCGGCCCCGGATGGTCTGCACTTACGTCTTCACCACGTAGCCGACGCCGCGGACGGTATGAATGAGCTTGGGCTCCCGGCCCTGGTCGATCTTCTTCCGGAGCCGGGTGATCACGACGTCCACGATGTTGGTGCCGGGATCGAAATGGTAGTCCCACGCGTACTCGGTGATGAGGGTGCGAGACATCACCCGCCCCTGGTGCCGCACCAGGTACTCGAGAACCGAGTACTCCTTGGGTGTCAGCTCGATGGGCTTTCCTGCCCGCTTCACTTCCCGCGCACCGGTATCGAGGACCAGATCGGCGATCTTGAGAGAGGGCGAGGCGATCTCTTTCGGCCGCCGGCCCAGCGCTTCAACCCGCGCCAGGAGCTCCTCGAGCGCAAAGGGCTTGGTGACGTAGTCGTCGGCACCGGCCCGCAACGCCTGCACCTTGTGGTCGACGGCGTCCTGGGCGGTGAGCACCAGGACCGGCACCGACAACCCCCGGTCGCGCAACGTCCGAAGCACCTCGGGCCCGGTGAGCTTGGGCAGGCGCAGATCGAGGACGATCAGGTCGTAGTGGCCGCTCGACCCGAGCCGGAGCCCCTCCTCCCCGTCGGCGACGAGATCCGTCTGATATCCCGCCTCGCCCAGTCCGCGTTTCACGTACTGGCCGACGGTCTTGTCGTCCTCGACGACCAGGACTTTCATGCGACGGGCAGGAACACTTTGAAGGTGGATCCGACGCCGATCTGGCTTTCCACTTCGATGCGGCCGCGATGGTCGGCGATGATGCCGTAGCAGATCGAGAGACCGAGGCCCGTGCCTCGCCCCTGGGGCTTGGTGGTGAAAAAGGGCTCGAAGATCTTGGACAGCTCTTCCTTTTTGATCCCCACGCCGCGATCGATGAACTCGATCACGATCTCGTCATGGCGGTCCGGGTTCATGCCGGACCGTACGGTCAAGGACCCGCGTTGGTTCATCGCGTCCATCGCGTTGAGCAACAGGGCCATGAAGCTCTGGATCAGGCGTTCCGGGTCCGCCGGGAACGTCGGCAGCCCCTCTGTGAACTCGCGGTTGACCACCATCCGTTTGAACCGTTCGTGGTGCTTGAGGAGGAACAGGGTCTGCTCGATGACGTCGTTGATGTCCACCACCCGTTTCTCGGCGGTGCGCGGGCGGGAAAAATCGAGCAACCGGTCGATGATCCGGCGGCAGCGCTGCACTTCCTTGTCGATGATCTCGAGATACTCGTCTCCGCGCGGCGATCCGTCGTCCCGTAGCTTGAGCGCTTCCGCGCACGCCAGAATCGTGGCCAGCGGATTATTGATCTCGTGCATCACGCCGGCCGCCAGCTGGCCGATGGCCGCGAGCTTCTCGGTCTGGGCCAGGCGGTGTTGCGCTTCGCGCCACTCCGTCACGTCCTCACCGATGGTGATGACGTGGGTGATTTGGTCATCGGACGCGATGCGCATGGGGATCTTCGTGATCCGGTAATACCGCGCGTCCCGCGTGGCCTGCGACTCCATTTCGACCTGCTGAATTTCCCCGGTTTCGAACACCCGGTCGAACTCACGCTTCAGGAGGTCGCGCGGCTGGCGGTCCAGGACGTCGAAGACCATGCGCCCCACCGCGTCCTCCCGCGCGACGCCCTGCGTGCCGCTTTCCCGTTTCCGGTTCCAGGCACGGATCGTGTACTCCGAATCGATCACGTAGAGTCCCACCGGGAGTGAATCGATGATCCGCGCCGCGAAGTTGCGCTGGGCCTCGAGTTCGCGGGTCCGCGCGGCGACCTCGGAGGCGAGATCCTGCGAGAGCTCAGTGGCAGCGAGCAAGGGCGCGAGAATTCCGGCCACCACACTGAGCACCGCGTGCGCCATGTGCTCGGTGGGTCCCGTGGGCACCACGGCTTCGAGGGCGCCGAAGGGGACCTCATCGTGCAGCAGCGGGAGCCGGACCAGCGTACCGAGCCCCCGCGCGGTCCGCGTAGGCCCGCCCTTGATCCAGTTCTCCACCGGATTGCTTTCGCGCTCCCCGGGCAGAAGCTCCGTGGATCCGGGACTCGTGGCGTACGACACGCCGTCGGGCCCCCGCAGCCACAAGCGGCAGACCTGGATGTTGAGCCGGGACCTGAGCGTGCTGAGAACCGACGTGAGCGTGTCGTCGGTGTCCAACCCGCTCCCCAGCATCGCCGAGATCTCGGCGATGACCTGGAGGCCGGGGAGCTGTGTGAGGGGAATGGGTGCGGCCATCAGGCCGCTAAGCTAGGACCGGGTTCCGCCCCTCGCCAGCGGGGTCTCGAAGCGAATCCCGAGAAATGCGTGGACGTCGGCGTGGCCCCGCCCCCAGAAAACCGTCGGGCCCCCGACGATGACGTAGCTCGCACCGTCGTTGGTGCCGAAGCGCAGCCCGGGGAGCACGGACATCGAGAGCCAGGCACTCCCCTGTGGAAACGGAGAGTTCGAGCCCAGCGTGCCGGCCGCCTCGAGGGTCAGGTCCGCCCCGAGCGTGCTGGTGTTGGTCTCACTCCCCATAGTGGCGATCGAGAGCATGCCGGTGCGCGCGGACAGGGCGAGGCCGCCGACGATCCCACGGGCGCCCCCAATGATCGCGCCCTCGTCCACGAAGGACCCAAGGCGCAGGGTTTCCCCGACGCCGCGGAAGGGGCCGAACTTCGTGTGCTGCGTCAACCCGATATCGCCGCCTTCGATCTGCCACCCGCCACCCAGGGTGGCCGCCAGTCCGAGGGAGAGCCACGACTGGGACGCCAATGACGTAGACAAAAGAGCGCCGACAGAGAACATTGCCGCCATGAACCGCCGCACCTTCGTCCTCCTGTCCGGAGCTGCCTCCGGATCGTTGCTGGTTCCGCTGCGTCCATCCACCGGATGGACATTCGAAGAGACACCCGGCCGTCTGTCGTTCGAGTTCGACAACCGGCACCGATGGTCGTTGTGGTACCATGGGGATGGCCCCGCCGTTCCCCTTCTCCCCTTCACTCCCGCCGGTGTCCACTTCAGTGACCGGATGCTGACTCTCGGAGACCTGGACGACGTCTCCCTGCAGGCCGGCAACCCCGTGAGAGGAGAGTCGACGGTGATCCGCGGCCGTGGAGCCGGGATCTTCGTCGAGGCCACTTTCCTGGTGGAGCCCTCGGCGACGGTGCCGCGGGCCCGGATCAGCATCCGAATCTACCCGGACACGAGCCTGCCGGCGGTCGGTGGAGTCGCCTGGGCCTCCTTCCCCGTCGACCACATGGTCCCCGGGGCGGGCGACTTGCTCGTCCAGGTCGACGAACGGACGCCCCGTGTGGCCCCGTCGCACTCGGAAATACGGTCGACGGGGTCACTGGCGCTGACCCGCCGGACGTCGAACGGCGTGCGCGCATTGGGCCTCATCCAGGATCCGGCCGGCGCGGGAGTCTTCCAGGCGTCCACAAACGGCGACCAGCTGGCGCTGGACAGTCTCTGGGCCGCCGCCCGACCCGTATCAACCGCCGGCGACGCCGCGACCGTCACGATCTGCTACCACCCGCATGGAGACGGCGTGGCGGCCCTGACCGCGGCCTGCGCGCCCACGGCCGGCGATCGGGACCTCCTGGCGACTCTCGAGCCGCCCGCCGGACTCTGGCTCTCCGGTTCGCAGGGCCGCGGGGATGACTTGGTCGACATCCTGGGCCGCGCCGCGAATCTGTTCGACCCGCGCTTCGCGAAGTACGTCGCGTACGGCCCGGGTGATGGGTCTCCGCGCGGTCATCGCTGGTGCACCGATCAAATTCACGCCGCCGGCCTCTTGGCGGCCGGATCGTGGGCGCCCTTCACTGGCGCCGATCCCACGATCGATCAGCTGCGCGAGGGCGCCCGGGTCGCCGTGAAGGACTGGGGATACGACGCGTTGATCCTCCATGGACTCGACGCGGTCCTGCCCAACCTCGAAGGCCTCCGCGCCGGACTGGCCGCGATTCACGATGGCGCGGGCTCCGCGACTATCTGGAGCGCGTCGGTCGTTCCGCAAACGGGCACGCTGGACGTGGTCCGCGTGGGCTCCGACCCGGCGCCGGGCTGGAAGGCCGTCACCGACATGGCGAACAATGCCGGGTTGCGAAGCTACTACCATCGCGCGTGGTGGCTGAATGACCCCGGCGCGATCACGCTGGGGTATCCGCTGTCACTCGTGGAAACGCGAACCCAGTTGAGTCTCGCCGCCGTGACCGGCGCCGCCACGACCTTCACCGCCGACGTCCTGGACATTCCCGACGCCCAGGTCGACCTCGTGCGACGGGCCGTGCCCCCGGCTCCGGTCGCCGGACGCCCCGTCGACGCCTTGAACGGCTCTTCGGTCTGGGTGGCGCGGTCAGGGGAGTGGTCCACGGTGATGCTGGCCAACTGGACCGACCAGAACGTCGACCGCTCGGTCCGCTTCGCCGACCTTGGCCTCGCGCCGGCGGCACACACGGGGTACGACGTGTGGAACGACTCGCCCCTCCCGGCCACCGATCCGCTGCACGTCACCCTCGAGGCCCACGACTGCCTGGTCCTTGGATTGCGCCCGCGCGCCGATCACCCGCTGGTCATCGGGACCACCCGCCACGTGGCGCAGGGGTGTGTCGATCTTCAGGACGAACACTGGGATGGCAAAGCGCAGACCCTGAGTGGGCGGGCGGTGAAGCTCGACGGTCGCCCCTACGGTGTCACGATCGCGGCGAGGGGGTGGACGGCGGATGCGCTCACGGGGGACCGGCCCGGAACGGTGCGGGTGCTCGATTCAGAGTATCTGGTGCTCGAATGGCCCGGGGGTGAGCGGGGAGACTTCAGCTGGAACGTGTCGTTCAAGCGAGCCACCCGTCAGAGCCGTCCGTCGCGCCGCGGTGGCCGTCCGGGCGCGCGCTAGGGCCACGCAAGCCGCGATCGCCATGGCGGGGACCGCGATGGTGACTCCAACCGCCAGGAGCTCCGGCACACTGAGACCGGACGCGCCCTCCACCAGCCGGCGCGCGAGCCCCTGCTCCGCCACCTCGGGCCCGGCGCGGTGCGACACCACCAAGGGCCAGAGCAACCCCCGCCACTGCGCAAGAATGGCGAAGCCCGCGACGACCGCCAGCGCCGGACGTGCCTGAGGGACGACGACGCGGGAAAACACGCGCCAGTGCCCCGCCCCATCGAGACGCGCCGCCTCTTCGGGACCCCGTGGGAGCGCCCGGAACACCTGATAAAGGAAGAGCACCGCGCCCGCGGACACGAGCGCCGGCGCCGCGAGGCCGGTGAACTCGTCGGACCATCCCCACGCATCCACCATGACATACCGCGGCACCAGGAGGACGATCGACGGAATCGCCGCAAGCACGATCACGCCACGGATAATCGTTCGCCGTCCCGGGAACCGCAGCCGCGCCAGCGCGAACGCCGCCGCAGCACCGGTCAGGATCTGGAGCGCGGCCGCGAGTACGGCGAGGAGAGCCGTCGTGAACAGCAGCCCGCCTGCACCGATGCCATTCCACCCCGTGAGGTAGTTCGCGAATTGCGGGTCGATGGGGACCGCCGCCGGAGGTAACGCCCGCGATTCGACCGGCGTCATCAAGGAAACCGATATCTCGTACAGGACGGGAACCGCGAGCACCAGGGCGCTGAAGCCCGCCACCAGGGTAGCGCCCCAGGTGCCCCAGTTACGTCTCATCGATCACCCCCCGGCCCCAGATGCGGACCTGAAGGGCCGCGAAGACCGCGAGCCCGACCGCCAGGAGGACCGCGAGTGCCGCGGCGAGATCGAGACGTCCCTGTCGCCAGCCGAGCTGATAGAGGTGAAGGGCGGCCAGATCGGGGGCGTTGGGACCGGTGACGAACGCGAGCGTGAATCCCTGCACCGCCACCACGATTCCGGTCAGCAGGATGCTGAAGGTCACGGGCCGGAGGAGCGGTTCGGTAATTCGGCGGAACCGGGTCCACGCACTGGCGCCGTCGAGCACGGCGGCGTCCCAGAGCACGCCCGGAATGCGGTCGAGGCCCGCGAGGAACGCCGGCACCTGATACCCGATCTGCAGCACCGCGGCGATCACCACGAGCGTCCAGAGTGCGGACCAGGGGTCCGAGAAGAGTCCCCACGCCGCGAGGCCGTTCTTCCAGATGAGTCCGGCCGCGGCGACGGACGCGAACGGAGGCACCACCAGCAGCACCCGGACCAATGGGGTCGGCGCTCGACGGGCCATCAGCGCGAGGAACAGCGCGATGGCAGTGACCACCGGCGCGTGCAAGGCGAAGAGGGCCGTGCGTCCAAGCGCGCTCCACGTGTCCGCATGGGAGAGCACGTCAGCGACATTGGCGAGCCCGACGAACGCCCCCCCGCCAGTGGTCAGGTCCCAGTGATGCATCGCCACCCAGAGGAGGACGCCGAGTGGCGCGATGGTCAGCGCGGCGAGATGGGCGCCTGCGGGAGCGAGGAACATCCACGCCGAAAGCGTCTCCTCGATCCGTCCGGGATGGGCACGATCGCCCGCACCCCAGGAGAGCGCGATGAGCAGGATCGTGCCCGCCAGCGCGGCGGTGCCCGCCACCGCGTGACGTGCCGTCACCACCCAGTCTTCCGGGGGCGGTTGGAGCGAGAGCCAACGCCCGCCCCCCAACCAGATCGGCAGCGGCGATCCCGGACGGGTGCCGGCCAAGGCGCGCTCGAGCACCGGATCGGAAGACGTGTCCGGAGTCAGCGTCCCGTCGGCGGCCATCGCTTTGAACGTCTCCGCCAGCGCCGACGTGGGCGTGTGCTGCAACCGGCTTCCCGCGTCCTCGATCAGAACCGCCGTTTCCTGCAGCCATTGGATGGTAGACGTCCTCAGGGCCGCGTGGGCGGCACTCGCCGCGACGCCACCGAACGCGAGGGCGCTCAGCGCGTAGGCACCGAGCCAGCGGGCCCAGCGGCGCCGCCGAAGCTGCGTCGCGGCGACGGCGCCGAGCAATGCCGTGAGCCCCAGAAGCCCCAGCAGCCACGGTGCGGTCGCATCACCCGGGAGGTGCGGGCGCACGCGAACCACGCCGACCACCCGCCCCGGCGTGGGTCCGGGGATCGGCGCGTAGGCCCCACCCGAAAACCATTCTGGTGAGTCTTGGCCTGCCAGGGAGGCGATCGTGGAGAGCGGGAGCGAGGGCTCGGTGGCATGTACCAGCGGCGCGGTGCCGAAGTACACCTCGACGTCCGGGGACCAGTCAGGGAGCGTGGCGAGGACCCGGACTCTCCTGAGAAAGGCCGCGGGATCGAGCGGGACGGGCTGCACGCCCTTCGGCGTGGACACCCGGGCGAGGTACGCGGCCGCGCTCGCCGCCGTCCGCTCCGCATACCGCCGCTCGGCCAGGCGACGGGAACCCGCCGTGGCCAGGTACGCCGACGCGACGGACAGCACCGCGGCGCACCCCGCTGCCCAGCGGAACAGCGTGATGCGCGTCATGAGAGTCGCTTGCCGGACGAGTCGAAGAAGTGGAGCTGCGTGACGTCGAACGTCACGCCCACCGGCGTCCCGGGCGTCACGTCCAGGAAACCCGGAATCCGGGCGACGATCACGCCTTCGCCGGTGTCGAGATGCAGCAGGGTGTCGGGCCCCGATGGCTCGATCAGCCGCGCCGTCGCATCGCCCATCCCGCGCCCGGGGGGCCCGATCGAAACGTTCTCAGGACGGACACCGATCGTGATCTGGCCCTCGTATTCCCGGAGGGGGACCGGGATGAGCAGCGGCCCGCACTGGACTTCGGTCCCCGCCTTGAGGTGGTGGGCGGTACCGCCCAGCACGTTCATCCCCGGCCGGCCCATCATCCGGGCCACCTGGGTGTCGGCGGGAGCCAGGTAGACGTCGCGGGGCGTGCCCGTCTGCCGGATTCGGCCGCCATCGAGCACGGCCACACGCCGCGCCAGCGTGAAGGCCTCGGTCAGGTCCTGGGTCACGTGCAGCGTCGTCACCGGACGCTCGGTGTGCCACCGGGCGATGGCCGCGGCGAGATCCGCCCGTGACACCGGGTCGAGATGCGCCAGCGGTTCGTCGAGCAGGAGGACCTTCGGATCGCGGACCAGCGCCCGCGCCAGGGCCACGCGCTGCTGCTCACCGCCGGAGAGGCTCGCGGGCCGCCGGTCCAGCATGCGCTCGAGTCCGAGATTCTCGGCCAGCGCCAGCACTTTTCGCGAGATGAGTGCGCGGCCGGCCCCCCGCACTTCCAGGGGGAACGCGAGATTCCCGCGGACCGTCAGATGGGGGTACAGCGCCTGCGCCTGGAACACCATCGCGACGTCCCGCGCCGCCGGAGGTGACCGGGTCACGACTTGATCGCCGATCACCACGTCGCCGGCGGTGGGCTGCTCGAGCCCCGCGACGCAGCGGAGCAGTGTCGTCTTGCCGCCGCCCGAGGGTCCGAGAAGAGTCAGAAACTCCCCATCGGCGATCTCGAGCGACACCTGATCCAGGATGGGGGCAGAAGCGGAGTCGAGGGTCTTGGTCACTCCGCGGAGAGCGACGGCGGACATTGAAAGAAACTAGTGACCGCCTCAGGCCTCGCGCCAGTTGGCACCCTCAAGGCCGGCGGGGTATATCCCTGCACCTGTGCGACCGTCCCCGATCGTCCTCCTGGTCATCCTCGCGGCTTGCGACTCGCCGTTCACGCCGCCTCCGCCGACCGGCGGCACGACTCCGACCGACGCACCGAAGACGCTGACCCTCCGCCCTGACTCCGCAAACCTGTTCGCGGACGATACCCTGCAGATGCTGGCCACGGTGAAGGACAGTGCGGGCCAGCCGTTGGTGACGACGGTCACGTGGTCTGTGGATGACTCGAACGTGGTCACGATCGACCCGAACGGGCGCGCCATCGCCGTCGACTCCGGGACCACGATGGTCCGGGTGAGCACGGCGGGCCTGAAGGATTCCACCCGCATCCGCGTCGTGCGCACCGTTTACCAGAGCATCGCGTCGGGCGGGACCCACAGCTGCGCGATCGGCACCAATCACCGCGTGTACTGCTGGGGCGCCGACCACGGAGGACAACTCGGCGTCCAGCCGCAGGTGCTGGAACGGCCCGCCCCGACGGCCATCGCGTCAGGCGCCGTGTTTCAAACGATCGCCGCGGGAGACACGCACACGTGCGGCTCCGGCACGGACTTCGAGATGCGCTGCTGGGGTGACAATACCTTCGGTCAGCTGGGATTTGGCACGACCGGCGGGACTTCATTCCCCGCGACGGCGACGGCCCCATTTGATTTCGTCGGGGTGACCGCCGGCGGAGATCATACGTGCGCGCTGACGGCTACACACGTGGCCGAGTGCTGGGGTCGCAACAGCTCGGGCGAGCTCGGCGTGGGCGACACCACCAGCCGGAACGTCCCGACGCTCACAGCCGAAGGGCGTGCCGTCACGGCCATCGTGGCCGGCGCCTCACACACCTGCGCGCAGACCAGCACCGGAGCGGTCCTGTGCTGGGGCGCGAATGCACTCGGGCAGCTGGGTGATTCTTCCACGACCGGGCAGACGGAACCCGACTCGGTGCGCACGTCGATGGTGTTCGACCTCCTGGCGGCTGGAGGTAATCACACCTGCGGACTGAGCTCAGGGGTCGCGTACTGCTGGGGATCCAACCAGCGGGGAGAATCCGGCACCGGGGCGCCGGATAGTGCGCTGGTCGCTCCGGTGATGGTGTCGGGCCCGTCGTTCACGGTCCTGACGCTGGGGAGTGATTTCACGTGCGGATTGGCGACCAGCGGATCGGCCTACTGCTGGGGTGCGAACGACAACGGACAGGTGGGCGACAGCACACAGACCGATCGATCGACCCCGACGCTGGTGCAAGGCGGTCAACACTTCACCGCCATCGCGGCCGGCGCGTCTCATGTCTGCGCGATGACCGCCGACGGCCACGTCTATTGCTGGGGTGAAGGCACCTCGGGCCAGCTGGGACTCGCCGTCCCCGTTCCTCTCAAGACCACGCCCGCCCTGATTCCCCTCCCCAACTGAGGACGGTCAGCCCAGAGCGGCGATCTGCGCCAGGAGCTCGGTGTCCTCCCGTCGGTGTCCCAGCTCGGCTTCCGTGTGCGTCCAGCGGAGGACGCCCGCGCGATCGATCAGGAAGTAGGCCCGCTTGGAAAAGAACTTCTCCTCGATGAGCACATCGTAGCGGCGGGACACCTCTCGTCTGAAATCCGAGAGCAGGTCCACCTTCATCGCGTACTTCGCCTTGTATTCCTTGAGCGTCGGCACGGAATCGATGCTGATGGGAAGTACCACCGTGCCGGCCGACGCGAACTTTTCGAAGTCATCGGTGAACGCGCACATCTCGGCCGTGCAGGTGCTGGTGAACGCCAAGGGGAAAAACGCGAGCAGCACGTTTTTCTTCCCCCGGAACTCGCCGAGAGAAACGTCGCGTCCGGCGGTGGACGACAGGGTAAACTCGGGTGCGGGTGCTCCAATCCTGGGCTTCGCGTCGGCCATGCTGGAAACTCGTGGGTCCCGGAACCGGGGGCAACCGGGGGGTGTTACCTTTCTCAGTCAACCCGATCCGCTCGACCCCACTTTGGAGTGACGACTCGTATGCCCCACACGTTGCCCGCCCTTCCCTACGACTTCGCCGCGCTCGAACCCCATATCGACGCGCAGACCATGCAGATCCACCACGGCAAGCATCATCAGGCGTACGTCAACAATCTGAACGCCGCCCTCGACAAGCACCCCGAGCTCCACAACAAGAGCCTCGACGACCTGCTGAAGGGCATTGCCTCGGTTCCTGACGATATCCGCACCGCGGTCCGCAACAACGCGGGCGGGCACCACAATCACTCGCTGTTCTGGACGGTGATGGCCCCGAAGGCCGGCGGCGAGCCCACCGGCGCACTCGCGGACGCCATCAAGAAGGCGTTCGGAGACTTCGCGAAGTTCAAGGAAGCGTTCGCGGCGGCCGGCACGACGCGCTTCGGCAGCGGGTGGGCCTGGCTCACCGCGGCCGGCGGGAAGGTCGAGATCTCGAGCAGCGCGAATCAGGACAGCCCGGTGATGGACGGCAAGACGCCGATCCTGGGCCTCGACGTGTGGGAGCACGCTTACTACCTGAAATACCAGAACCGCCGGCCCGATTACATCGGGGCGTGGTGGAACGTCGTGAATTGGCCTGAGGTCGCGCGGCGGTTCGCCGCGGCGAAGTAACGCCGGCGGCTAGATCCGGCCGGCGTCCAGATCGGCGAGGGCGCGGGTCAGGCGGTTGATGGCGGCGTCGGCATCGGAGGTCCACTCCGCCGGCGCCTCCCCGTGTCCGATTCGTTTGAAAATCTGAATCGCGTTGCGGATGTGCTCGCGGGCGGACTCTACCGTCGTCCCGATTGAGTGGCGCGCATGGCCCCCCGAACGGCGGTCCAGCTTCCGCCGGCGCTCGAAGACGCGGCGGTCATTCTGGCTGCGGCGGCGTTCCCGATTGGTATCCACGGCCCCCCAATGTAGGAGCGAACGTCATTCGCGCTAGGGGATCGGCTTACGGGATCAGAAGTATTTTCCCTGCCGACTGCCGCGACTCGAGCCTCCGGTGTGCATCCGCCACGGCCGCCAGCGGATACTCGGAATCGATCCGCACCTTCAGCCGTCCGCCGGCGACCCACCCGAGCGTTTCGTTCGCCCTCGCCAGCAGGTCATCTCGCGTCGCGATGTAGTGGCCGAGCACGGGTCGGGTAAGAAAGAGCGAGCCCCGCTGGCTGAGCAGTAAAGGATCAAACGGGGGGACGGCGCCACTCGACTGGCCGAAGGTCACCAGCATCCCGCGAGGCGCCAGAACGTTCAAGCTCTTCGCAAACGTCGTCTTACCAACCGAATCGTAGACAACCTGCACCCCGCGCCCGCCCGTCAGGTGCCTCACCGCCGGCTCAAAGTCCTCCTTGCTGTAGTTGATCACATGGTCGGCACCGGCGCTCCGGGCCAGCTCGGCCTTCTCAGGCGTCGAGACAGTGCCGATGACAGTCGCGCCCTTGAGCTTGGCGACTTGGATCAGAAGCAAGCCGACGCCCCCGGCCGCAGCATGGATCAGGCAGGTGTGGCCCGGCTTCAATCCGAATGTGTCGGTGACCAGGTATTGCACGGTCATCCCTTGGAGCAACACGGCCGCAGCGATCTGGCTGGTGACCCCATCGGGCACCGGCACCAGGCGGTCCGCTGCAATGACGACACTGTCGGCGTACGCCCCCATGACGTGGGCGAATGCCACACGGTCGCCCACCTTGAGCGTCTTCACATCGGCGCCGAGGCTGACCACGCGCCCCGCCCCCTCCTGCCCCAGTACCGCGGGGAGCGCGAGCTGATACAACCCGCTGCGCTGGTAGGTATCGATGAAGTTCAGGCCAACCGCCTCGATGCCCACCAGTACCTGCCCAGGTCCCGGTTTCGGCGTGGGAAGCTCGACCAGCCGCAGCACCTCAGGTCCACCATGCGTCTCGATTCTGACCGCTTTCATCGGGCGGCCCTCCAGGCTGCATAGAAGGCATCCGCTTCGGCCACGAAACCACGATGCCGGGGACGCCACCCCAACAGCCGCTCGGCCTTGCTGCCGTCAATCCGTTGGTCCGCCGCGAGCGCGTCCGCATAGGGCCCCAACGACTTCCGCGCATCGATGAGCGGCCGCGAACGGATCTCGCCGCTCAACCCCGCCGCGCGAGCTGCGGCCACCGCCATCTCACGGACAGTTTCGGCGGAGCGCTCTACCACGTCGAACACTTCCCGAGCCAGCCCGCTTTCGGCAGCCAGGCGATAGGCTTCGCCAAGGTCCTCGATGTGCACAAGGGCCCAGCGGTTCGCCCCGTCGCCCACGATCTCGGGTGGCAGACCTTCCGCCGCGGAGGCGAACCATTGACCGGGCATCCCTCCCAAACCGCCGTAGACGCACCCCGGGCGCAGGACGATGCCACATACTCCCTGGGCTTCGAGGACGAGCGTCTCATGGGGCGGCCGCCAGGAAACCAACGGGAGGGGATCGAGTGGAGAGGTCTCGTCCACGACTGCGCCACGCGTGTCCCCGTGGACCCACACGCCGCTGGTGTAGATGAAGGTCCGGGCCTGCGCGCCCCCTCCCCGACGAGTGGCCTCGAGCAGGCCCTCCACAGCCGCGCGGTCTTTCGGGATGCCCCGGGACTTGTCGTCGAAGGCGGCGTGGACGACCACGGCGCAACGCGCCGCGGCGCTTGTGTAGGTAGTGGGATCGGCGAGATCACCGATGACGGGGATGATTTCATGGGATTCGAGGGCGCGCGCCTTCAGGTCCCCCCGCACCAACCCGAAGACCCGATGACCGGCGCGCCGCAGGGCGCGAGCCGCTGCGCCTCCTACGTACCCACTGGCACCGGTGACGAACACATCCATGTCAGCTCCCGAAGTGGCCCATTCCCGACTACAACGTCGCCGAAGGACCACCAGTTCGGGAGGGTGTGCCCGTCAGGAGCCGGCACACCCCGAGTCGGCGGCCATTGGAGGCGGCGGCCGGTGATCATGGCGACCGGCAAGCCGCAGAAACTTGGCGCGCTGATCGGGATTGAGGACCGCCGAGAGCTCCGAGTCCACACGAACCCGCAAAGAATCGAACCTCGGGTGCGCCGCCTGCCAGATGCCCCGCAGGTCGCAGCGATGGCGCGCGAAAATCGCCCGGGCCGAGTCCTGTTGGACCGGCGAGAGATCGAGTTCCCTCGTGAGTCCGGACACCATGTCAGGACGACCGATGGGGCGCCGGAACATGATCGGATCGTGGCGGTGTCTCCAGACAATCACGCCGTGATCGACTGCCGCACCCGCCAGGAACGTGACGAGGAAGGCCGCCAGGACCCAGCCACGTGAACCGCGGCCGCTCTGCACCGGGAGTCCGGTCATGGCGTCACCAGCCCGGCGATGGCGTCGGCGTCAGGTGGGCGCGGGGAGGCAATGAAGGCCGAGGGCGGGCTCCCGGTGGCCGAGCTCACCATGGCGCCGTCCAGCGAGAGGGTGTCCGTGGACGCGGGCTCGAGCAGACCGCCGGCCACCCACGCCGCCAGCGCGATCGTGGCGGCGGCCGCGAGCGCCGGGCGCGCCCAGCGATCCAGGGTGCTGAGGGGACGCACTCGCAGGTCCTGGGCCCGGGCAATCACCTGGGCGCGGAATTCCTCTCGCCCGGTCACCGGCAGCATCCACTCGAGCGCAGCCTTGACCTTGGGATCTGTCGGAGCATCGTGCGAATCGAACTCGAGAATCATGAACCCCCCTCCCTCCACCCCTCCAACAGGGGACGTAGCGTCCGCCGGGCATGAAATACCGCGGACCGCACCGTGCCGACCGGGATGCCGAGAATCTCGGCGATCTCCGGATGCGAATAGCCTTCTACGTCGTACAGAACCAGCGCCACGCGGTACCGCTCCGGCAAATGCCTCATCGCTTCCTCGAGCTTCTCCCGGAGGGCGGTCCGTTCCGCGTGCAGCTGCGGAGACGGTTCGTGCGACTGCGCTTCGGGCGCCAGGGGTTGGCCCCGACGCACTTGCCGGCGGCGCTTCCGGTCGATGGCCACGTTCGCCGCGATGCGCATGAGCCAGGGCCGAAAGGGCCGTCCCGGGTCATACTGCGCGAGCTTGGTCAGGGCCGACAGGAACGCGTCCTGCGCCGCATCGTCCGCCTCTTCGGCGTCGTGCAGGACCGCCCTGGTCACCCGGCGTACGGCGTCCTGATAGAGGTCCACGAGCGAGCCGAACGCTTCGCGGTCTCCAGTCCGAGCCCGCGCAACGATCGCCCTTTCATCTTCCGGACTCGGATCCGGCATCACCCCTCGGGCCCTGGCGGTCACACCACACTTACGGGGACCCGCACCCTGCGGTTGACCACCCTCCAGGGGTGAGCGGTGTAGATTAGCGAGAGGAGGATTCCATGCGGCGGATCATCGCGTTCATGCTGTTGCTCTCGGCCCCGGCAGTCGCCCAGTCTCCGTACGGCACGGGTGGCGTGGGGAATGGGACCGGGCGGTCGGGAATGGGAGACACGCCCCGTCCGACGACCATCATGGATCCCCTTCCCTCGCCCGAAGATCTGGCGGGACCCGCCATCCCGGACTTCGTGATCGACCGGTTCGAGCTGGATACCGCCGAAGGGAAAGCCTACCGGGTGGCCTACGATTCGTTCATGGTGGCGACCAAGGCCTTGCGCGACACGGCGACCGCCGTGCGTCAGCACATCGACCAGCTCTGGCAGTCGGGAGACCGCGAGTCCGCTCGCGCCTACTTCCCCATGTTGCGGCATCTTGGCGACCGGCTGGCCAAGGAAGACGACCATTTCGACGACCGGGTCAAGAAGATCTTCACAAAGCCGCACTTCAAGGATTACAAGGATTGGCGCAGCGATCAGCGGAAGCAGGCGGAGGAGGACCGGAAGGAACGCATGAAGCAGCTGACGGGGACTAATCCGGGCCGGTAAGTCCCTCGGGGTGGGCGTACACGTTGGCCGTCCGGCCCCGAAGCAGTGCTACCAGCGTCAGGCCGCTCGCCTCCGCCAGGCGAACCGCCAGTCCCGTCGGCCGGGACACCGCCGCCAGCATCCTCGCCCCCGCTACCGTCGCCTTCTGGACCATTTCGTAACTCGCCCGGCTCGTCACCAGCAGGAATCCCTCATCGGCACGGCGGCCGCTGCGCGCCAGCGCACCGATCACTTTGTCCAGCGCGTTGTGCCGGCCGACATCCTCGCGCACCACTTCGGGGGCTCCCGCATCGCTCACCCACGCCGCCGCGTGCAGCGCCCCGGTCTCCCGATTCCACTGCTGCAGCTCAGGCAGGATCTCCTCGGCACGCCAGAGCGCGTGCCGCGGGACGGGCGGCCGCCCTACGGGTAGCTCGCGCGGCGGTCGCAGGGCTTCGGCGACCGTCTCGACGCCGCACAGGCCGCACCCCGTCTGCCCCACCAGTTGCCGGCCGCGGGACTCGAGGCGCTTCCCCGCATCCTCGGGGATCGTGAGCTGCAACTCGATCCCCTGCGCGTGACGAACGACCTCGATGCGGGACAGGTCGGACACCTGTGGGACGATCTCCTCCGTCAGCGAGAACCCGACGGCGAAGTCTTCGAGGTCCGCGGGAGTCCCCATCATGACCACATGGGGGCGGCCGTTATAGATGAAGGCAATGGGGACTTCTTCCGCGACCGGGGCTTGCTCACTCCGCTGCCCGCCCTCGAGCCTGGTGTACTCCCGCTCTCGCACCGGCTCCGTGTAGCCGAGGCCGAACAGCGGGTGCTCCGCGGAAAGGGCCGGCGGGATGCGGTCAGTCACGGCGGTTCTGCACGTACCGCCAACCGAAGCGGCCCTTGATGCAGAGGTTGCCCCGGGTGATCGAATGGTCGAGGGGAGACGTGACCCGGACGATCTCGTTGTCCTGGACGTGGAGCTCCAGCGTGCAGCCGACGCCGCAGTAGGGGCAGATGGTCTCGGTTACGTGCTGACGGCTTTCGTCCCAGGTGCCCGCATCCCGGTGATCGCGCTCGGTCTTGAACATCAGCGCACCGGTGGGGCATACGGCGATGCAGTTGCCGCAGTAGACGCACGCTGATTCCGGCAGCTCCACGGCGAACTCCGTCGAGAT
Source organism: Gemmatimonadales bacterium (assembly GCA_035553475.1). Taxonomy (GTDB): domain Bacteria; phylum Gemmatimonadota; class Gemmatimonadetes; order Gemmatimonadales; family GWC2-71-9; genus 40CM-2-70-7. The sequence continues at coordinate 52,192 of DATNDQ010000035.1, read as the reverse complement.
ACGCGCGTCGAAGCCCCGCCCCGCGACGGCGATCGCGAAGGTGTTCTGATAGTCCACGCCGCACGCTTCGACGCACTTGTAGCAGAGGATGCACTTCGCGTAGTCGCGGACGTAGAGATCGTTGTCGACCTTCATCGGCTGTGCGACGGTGGCCGCGACACCGTTCCGCGGGGGCTCGTGATGCCCCGGAGAACGGGAGTCACGGTCACCATCTGCGCCGGGGTGGTCGGGAGGACCATACCGGTCGGGCCGGGCACCGTATTCGGAGAGCCAGTCCGATACATGCGGGGTGGTGGACAGATCCACGGACGAGGCGAGGAACTCGAGGACCATCTTGCGGCTGTGCTTCACGCGCGTCGTGTTGGTCCGCACCTTCATGCCGGCCTCGACCGCGCGCGAGCACGCCGGGACCAGCACGCGCGAGCCCTCAACCTCCACTACGCACACCCGGCATGCGTTCACCGGATGCAGGGTCTCGAGGTAGCACAGCGTCGGCAGGGTCTGGTCGAGCCGGGCGCAGGCATCGAGGATGGTGGTGCCTTCCGGCACCGTTACCGCTTTCCCGTCGATGGTCAGCTCGACGTCGCGGCGTGGTCCGCCCAGCGGAATGAGGGGCCCTGCGTGGGTGGCGGTCATTGGAATACCTTCAGGCGCTTCACCGCCGATTCCACCGCGCTGTAAGCCGTCTGTCCCAGCCCACAGATGGATGCGTCCTTCATCCCCGCCCCGATCTCCTCCAGCAAGACGAGCTCCTGAGCCGCGGAGCCGAGCGGCTTGTTCGCCACGAGGCGGTGCAGCGCCTCTTCCTGGCGCACGGTGCCCACCCGGCAGGGGACGCACTGCCCGCACGACTCGTCACGGAAGAACGCGGCGATGCGCAGGAGCGTGTCCTTCATGTCGACCTGATCATCGAACGCCATCACGACGCCGGAGCCGAGGGTGACGCCGGCCGCACGCGCGCCTTCGAAGGTCAGGGGGATGTCGGGAGTGTTCCCGGGGACGAACATCCCGGCGGCACCGCCCAGGAGAATCGCCTGCAGGGGCCGGCCTTCCATGGACCCGCCCGCGAGGGCCATGAGCTGGTGCAACGTGGTGCCGAAGGGCACCTCATAGACGCCGGGGTTCTTGAGTGCTCCGGAAACGCAGAAGAGCTTGGGACCGGTCGAGTCCGGGGTCCCAACCTTCGCGAACGCCGCGCCGCCTTCGAGAACGATCGCGGGGACGTTGGCCAGCGTCTCGACGTTGTTGACGAGTGTGGGCTTGCGAAACAACCCCACGGCCACCGGGAAGGGCGGCTTGTTGCGCGGCTCGCCGCGGTACCCCTCGATGGAGTTGAAGATCGCGGTCTCTTCCCCGCAGATATAGGCGCCCGCGCCCTTCCTGATCTCGACGTCGAACGCGAACCCCTTCCCCATCACCGACGGACCGAGCAGCCCCGCCTGACGTGCCTGATCGATCGCCCCTTGCACGCGGCGAATGGCGAGTGGGTACTCGCCCCGGATGTAGATGTAGCCCTGTGCCGCGCCCACCGCATACCCGGCGATCGTGACGGCCTCGACGATCGCGAACGGATCTTCTTCCATCAGGACCCGGTCTTTGAACGTGCCCGGCTCCGATTCGTCCGCGTTGCAGATCACGTAGTGCGGCCGGGCCCCCTGCTTGGCCACCGCGTCCCACTTCCGGCCGGTCGGAAACGCCGCGCCGCCGCGCCCCATGAGCTTGGACGCGATCATCTCGTTGATCACGCCCTCGGGCTTGAGCTCGAACGCTTTTGCCAGCGCCCGGTACCCGCCGGCACCCTGATACGCGCGAAGACTGGCGGGATCTACGACGCCCACCCGAGCGAGCAAGGTGAGACCGGGCGTCCCCTTCTGGGGAAGCCTGGCACGCAGCTCATCGGGGATCACGCCACGGAGTGCGACCACGGCGCCGGTCGGCGTCACGTTCCCGAGGAGACGCTCGATCGGCTTTTCGTCCGCGACGGTGAGCAGGGCCGCCGGAGCCTGGTCGCACAATCCCAGGCAGGGACTCCGCAACCAGCCGTGCTCGCCGGGGTCCCTGGCCTCGGAAGTCTCTCCATGACCGGCCTCCGTCACGGGCTGGCCGACGTCATGCTCCAGCCGCTCGCAGATCCCGTTGGCTCCCCGCATGCGGCAGGCGATGTCGTCGCAGACATGGAGCACCCGCGGTGGACGGGGATGCGTCGGCAGGAGCGCGTAGAACGTCACCACGCCCCAGATCTCGGCCAGCGGCACGGTCAGGCGCGCGCTCAGGTAGTTGAGAGCCCCTTCGGAGAGCCAACCGGTTCGGGATTGAACTGCGTGCAGGGCGGGAAGCAGCAGGTGGCGGCGGGCGCGGGCCTCATGCCCGCCGATGGCCAGGTGACCGTCGCGGCCCGCCACGCGCTCTCCACCATCCCATCCGGACGCCGGCGCGCCCAGGACGCCATCGATGGCAGCCCGCTCTGCTTCCGTCGGCGTGGCATCGCGGAGATGAAGATCCACTGGACCTCAGTGGCTCGCGACGGCTGCCGCCGTCGCGGCGGGCGTCACGCGCACCGCGCAGGCCTTGAACTCGGCGGTTCCCGACCGTGGATCGGTCGCGTCGATGGTGAGCAAGTTCACCCGCACGTCATCCTGGTTATGCAACGTCATGAAGACCAATCCCGGACGGAGTCCCGGTTCTACGTGCACGGGGGCCGTCACGCTCCCGCGCCGCGAAGCGATCGTCACCGAATCTCCCTCGGCGAGCCCCATCTCCGCCGCATCCTCGGGAGACATGTCGAGCGCCTCCGGCCGGCGCAGCGGCGAGGCGTACCCCATCGTCTGCACCCCGGTGTTGTACGAATCGAGGCGGCGTCCTGTTGTCAGGACGAACGGATACTCGGCGTCGGGTGCCTCGACCGGCGGATCGTGCTCCACCACGGCGAATGGCGCCGCGGGTCCGCCGCGCGGTTCGGCCCACAGGCGTTCATGCAGGAAGAGCGAGCCCGGATGAGACTCGTCCGGGCAGGGCCACTGGATGCCACCCAGCGCCTCCAGGCGCTCGTAGCTCATCCCCCCGAACATCTCGGGCGCCAGCGTTCTCACTTCTTCCCACACCGATTGTGCGGTGGGTTCACCCCAATCGTATCCCATGCGCTTCGCGATCTGCGCCAGGATCCACAGCTCGTCCCGGGCATCGCCCGGCGGGGTCAGCGCCGGCCGCACTCGCTGCACCCGGCGCTCGCTGTTGGTAACGGTCCCTTCCCCTTCACACCAGGTCGCGACCGCGGGGAGCACGACATCGGCCATCTCCGCCGTCTTGGTCAGGAAGATGTCCTGCACCACGAGGTGATCGAGTCCGTCGAGCAGGCGTTGCGTGCGGTGCTGATCGGCTTCCGACTGGGCCGGGTTCTCACCGATGACGTAGAGCCCGGTGAGCTCACCATGGTCCATGGCCTCGAACATCTGCGTGATGGTCCACCCGTGATCCGGCTGGAGCGTGACACCCCACGCCTGTTCGAACCGTCCCCGAATCGAGGCGTCCCGGATCTCCTGGAACCCGACGAACTTGTTGGGGATGGCACCCATGTCGCCGCCCCCCTGCACGTTGTTCTGGCCGCGGAGCGGGCTCACGCCCGAACCGTACCGGCCCACGTGCCCGGTGAGCAGTGACAGATTGATGAGCGCGAACACATTGTCGACCGCATTGTGGTGCTCGGTAATCCCCAGCGTCCAGCAGATGACCGCGCGTCTGGCGCGCGCATAGGTCAGCGCCGCTTCTTCGATGGCCGCGGCCGGGACGCCCGTCAGCTGCTCCGCACGCTCGAGCGGATACGCCTCGACGCACTTCCGGTACTCCTCGAATCCCGTGGTCGCGTTCTTGATGAACTGTTCGTCGGCGAGACCGGCGTGAATGATGACGCGTGCCATCGCATTGGCGAGGGCGATGTCCGAGCCCACGTGGAGGCCCAGCCAGCGGTCCGCCCATTGGGCGGACGTCGTCCGCCGCGGGTCCACGGCATAGAGCCGAGCCCCCCGGTGCACCGCCTTGAGCACGTGATGGAAGAAGATCGGGTGGTTCTCCCGGGCATTCGCGCCCCAGAGGAACAGGACCTCGGCTTCTTCCACCTCCTGGTACGAGGTGGTTCCCCCACCCGCACCGAACACCGTCGCCAGACCGACGACGCTAGGAGCGTGTCACGTTCGGTTGCAGCTGTCGATGTTGTGCGTTCCGAAGGCCACCCGCGCCAGTTTCCCGGCGAGGTAATTCATCTCGTTGGTGGACTTGGAACAGCTGAAGATGCCCAGCCGGTTGGGTCCGGGTTTCAGATTCCGCCGGAACCCCTCGGCCGCCCGATCGAGGGCCTCGGTCCACGTCGCGGGACGCAGCGTCCCTCCGTCGCGAACCAGCGGCTCCGTCAACCGGACATATCCATGGGCGTTCTTCGGTTGCACCATAGACACTCGCCTCTCTCGTAGAGAGTTGGTCGTACGGACTAACCTAGAGGACGGCGGGGCGCAGGTCTAGGCTCGCGAGAGCGTCGCCCCCCCGCCGCGAATGGCGACCAGCAGCGCGGGAACGGCGTACAGCGTGATCGGCGTCGAAAGCGCGAGGCCCCCGATCACGGTGAGGGCCAATGGCCGTTGCAACTCGCTCCCCGCCCCGAGGCCCAGGGCCAGCGGAAGCAGACCGAAGAGGGTGCAGAGGGTCGTCATCAGAATGGGACGAAGGCGCACGCGCGCGGCATCCCGGAGGGCGGTTTCGAGATTCAGGCCATCCCGCCGCATGCGCAGCCTCGTGAAGTCGAGCAGGATGATGCCGTTTTTCACGATCAGCCCCACCAGAAGTATGAATCCCATCATCGAGGAGACATTCAGGTCGGTCCCGGTGACCAGCAGTGCCGCGAGGCCGCCCGTGAACGAGACCGGTGCCACCGCCAGGACGATGAGGGGCTCGAGGAACGACTCGAACTGCACCACCATCACGGCCACCACGGAGAGCGTCGCGAGACCCAGGACCACCAGGAGGGCGGCGAATGCCTCCTGCTGGTTCGCATACTGGCCTCCGATCACGACCCGGACTCCGGCGGGAGCCGGCTCCGACGCCAGGATCTTGCGCACGTCCCCCATGACGTCACCCAGGGATCGCGTATCGACATCCGCGTTGATGTCGATCATCTGCTGTTGATTCTCCCGTAACAGCTCGGCGCGGGAGTCCACCGGCTGGAAGTCGGCGAGCGCTCCCAGCGGTGTGGGCCGGGTCGCGTGGGCTCCCAGGATCGGCAGGCTCGCAAGCCTGGTCAGATCGTAGCGGACGTCATCGGGTGCCCGCACCCGCACCGCGATCGGGCGGTCCTCGGTGTGTATTTCGCCCGCCGGCACGCCAAGCAACGCCCCCTGCACCCCATCACCGACGTCCGCCGGCGTCAGGCCCACGCGGGCTGCGTCCGCCGAGCGCACCTTGAGCATCAGCTCGGCCGAAGGTTCACTCACGCCGTTGTAGAAGTCCTCGAGACCGGCAACGGCGGACAGCTTGGGCTCGAGGCGATGTGCATACGCTTCGAGCGTGTCGAGGTTTTCGCCGAAGAGCTTGATCTCGACGGGCTTGGCCGCGCCGGCCAGGTCATTGATGACGTCCGAGAGGATCTGGACGAACTCGATGTGCAGTCGCGGCACCGCGGCACTGATCGAATCCCGTTCAGCGTTCATCACCGCGAAGATGTCCCGGTCCCGCTCATTCGCGGGCTTCAGCCGGGCGACGATGTCTCCGGAATTCTGCAGGGTCGCGAACAATCCCAGCTCCGCTCCGGTACGGCGCGAGGTGCCGGTAATCTCCGGCGTCCGGGCCAGGATCCCCTCCGCCACTCGCACCTCCCGGTCCGTCTCAGCCAGCGCCGTTCCCCCGGGCGTGAAGTAGTCCAGCACAAAAGCGCCTTCGTCCATTTCGGGCAGAAATCCCGTGCCGGTGACCTCGTAGCCGACGACGCCCAGGACCGCCAGTACGACCAGCGCGCCCACCACCCGGCGGGGGTGGTGCAACGCCTTGCCAAGCGTGTCGCCGTACCAGGCGGTCAACCGGTTGAGGGCATGGGAGACTTTGTCGAGGACCGATCCGGCGCCCGACGGTGCCGCTTCCTCCGTGGTGACCAATTCATTCGCAAGCAAGGGAATGATCGTGAGCGCCAGCCCGAGCGAGATGAGCACCGCGCAGGTCAGCGTCGTCGCCAGGGCCGCGAAGAACTGGCCGACCACGCCGGTGAGGAGGCCGAGCGGCAGGAAGACCACCACGGTGGTGATGGTGGAGGTCGTGACGGGCCACACCAGCTCCGCGACCGCCTCCCTGATCGCGACGTGCCGCTCCACGCCGGTCGCCAGATGGCGCGCGATGTTCTCGGTAATGACCACCGCGTCGTCGATCACCAGGCCGATGGCGATCGCCATGGCGCCGAGCGTCATGAGATTGAACGTCTGACCGAGCGCCCGCATGGCCGCGACGGTGATGATCAGGGTGAGCGGAATGCTGGTCGCGCTGATGGCCGTGATGCGTCCGTGCCGGAGGAACAGGAAGAGGACGATGACGGCGAGGATCGCGCCGATCAGCATCGCGTCCCGCACGCCGTGTACCGCGTCCCGCACCAGGGAGGCCTGATCGTAGACCGCCTTCACCTGGACCCCGGGAGGCAGGTCACTCTGGAGTCCGCGGAACGCGCCAGCGACGCTGTCGGCGATCGCGATGCTGTTCCCGCCCAGCTGCCGAGTCACGCTGATCTGCGCGGCGGGCTTCCCGTCACCGGCGATGATGCTGACCTTGTCTTCGGTGCCCAGGGAAACAGACGCCACGTCCCGGACCCGGAGGCCGTTGGACAGCACCACAGCCCCGATATCCTCGGGGGTATGCGCCTCCACATCCGTCACGACGAGATACTGCCGGTAGTCCCGCGCCACTCGGCCCACCGCGGAGACGGTCGTCGCCTTCCGAATGGCGTTCGCGATGTCGTCGTAGGTCATGCCCAGGCCGGCGAGGCGGGACGGGTCCGCGACGACCTCGACCTCGTGGATATCGGAGCCCTGCACCTCCACACGCGCGACGCCGGGGATTCGCGACAAGATGGGCTTGATCTGGTAGCGGGCGATGTCGTAGAGCGTCGCCGGGTCTCCCCCTTCTACTGTATAGGACAGGATGGGGAACAGGGACGGCGTCATCTGCTCGATTTGGATATCGAGTCCCTGAGGCAGGTCGCCCTGCACCTGGCTGACGCGGGCTCGAACCAGCGAGAGCGCGTTCACCATGTTGGTGCGGGGGGCGAAATAGATCGACATCTCGAGGGCGCCACGGATGGTGCGGGAATCGACCCGGACCACGCCCGGGACGACGCTCACCGCCTCTTCCACCGGCCGGGTGACCGAGAACACCATCTGTCGCGCACCCAGGGCCGACCCTTGGATGACTACCTGGACGCGCTCGAACTGGAGCTCGGGATAGATCGCGGAGGGAAGCCGGAGCGCGCACCAGACACCGACGGCGGTCAGGAGCCCGACGATCAAGAGGATCAGCCGGCGCTGATGCGCCAGGACGTCGAACAGCTTCACGACTTTTTCGCGACGCGGGCGCTGTCCGTGACGCCGTACGCCCCGGTGGACACCACCACTTCGCCCACTGCGAGTCCGCTGGTGATCTCGGCCATGCCGTCCGCGCGCCCACCCACCGTCACATCCCGCTCATGCGCGATCCCCGCGGTGTCCACGACGAAAACGCGGTACCCCTCCCCCGTCGGGACCAGGGCAACCTCAGGAACGAGCGTGGCATGCGGCGTCGTCTTGACGGCAATGCGGGCGAAAACCGTTTCGCCGATGCGCAGCACGCGCGTGGTGCGAGTGAGGTGGGCACGAGCAGTGACCGTCCTCGAGACCGAGTCGACCGCGACCCCGACATCCTGCACCCGACCAGGTCCCAGCGTGTCCCCCGTGCCCTGCTCGCCGGCGAGGGCGAACAGCGAGTCCCCTGCGTGTACGTGGCCCGCGGCATCCACCGACAGACCGAACACCAGATCGAGGGCATTGGGGTCGGCCACGGCAACGACCGGTTGCGACGGATCAGCGGACGCTCCCATCACCGCGTTCACCCGGGTGACCACACCCGCGATGGGGGACTTCAGCGCCGCGAGATCCGCGTTGCGACGGGCCGTAACATCCGCCGTTTGGGCCGCGGCCAGGTCCAGCTCGGCCTGATCGGCGTCCTTCCTGGGCAGTATCCCCGCTGTCACCAGCCGGTTCGCGCGGTCGGCGGCATGCTGGGCAGCCGCGAGGGCCACGTCGGCGGCGTGCGCCGCGGCATCGAAGGACGCCTGCTCGAACACGACGAGCGTGTCACCCACGGCGACGCGCTGCCCCGGCGTCACAAGAATGCGCGCCACGCGCGTCGGCGCTGGAGCGGCCAGCTCGGCATAGCGACCTGGCCGCGGCGCAACCGTTCCGATGGCGGTCACGATTTCCGTGAAAGGCCCCTGGCGGACCGTCGCGGTGGCGACGGGGGCCGCCGGCGGCTGGTCCCCCTCATGTCCGCCGCCGTGGCAGGCCGCGATCAGGACCAGCAGTGTCACGAGACGTTTCACGGATGCTCCCGGGTCGCATCGAGGAGTTTGACCAGTCCTACGGCCGTATTGGCCAGCGCCAGATCGTCCACGTAGCGGCCCAAGGCCTCACGCGCGTTGCGCTGCGCCTCCAGTACCTCTGGCAAGGAAACGGCTCCCTCACCGTAGGCCTTGAGGAACATCGCGGCCACCGAATCCGCGCTCGCCACCAGACCCGCATCCCGGTGGGCTCGGGTCAGGGCCACCGAACGCTCTCCAACCGCGCGGGCTCGTTCGGCGGCCGCGGCGCGCCGCGTCGCATCGAGACGGATCTGCGCCGCGTCCCGCTCGGCCCGCGCGCGCGTGATCGCGCCACCATTCCAGTTGAAGAGCGGCAGGGGAAGAGCAATTCCGAAGGTCGGGAGCGCGCCGGGCTCCGACCCGGTCGGGTCGCCCCGTTCGACACCCACCTGAAAGCTCGGGGAAAGGAGATTCGCGGATTTCGCGAACGTGAGCGACCGTTCAGCCGCCGTCAGCTCAGCTTGCGCCTCGAGGACCGACAGCGGTGCCGAGGGCACCTGGTCCCCGGCCGTGTCGGGAAACTGGAGAGAATCGCTCAGCCCCACGGCCGAGTCACCGGAAAGCCCCATGACGAGTTGCAGGTTCACCAGCGCCGCGACGGCCGCGAGCGAGTCCTCGGCCGCGCTGTTGGCCAGCTCCCCCGCGTTGATCTCCGCCAGCCGAGTATCCATCTCGCTCGCGTCCCCGGCATCCCGTCTGAGACGCGCCACCCGCAAGAGTGAGTCGGCGTCGCCGGCCGTCCGGCGGGACAGCCGGGCATGAGCCTGGGCCGCGAGCGCGACTGTGTAGGCCGTATCGGCGTCGAAACGTACCGCCGCGACTTCGAAGGCGAAGCGTGCACGCGCCGCCTCCGCTCCCGCTCCGGCGGCGCCGACGCGCGGCGCGCGCAGCCACGGCCAATCGATCGGTATATCGAAGATGTAGTGGTACCGCGGTACCGATTTCGTGTAGGTGGCCGAGAACGAAGGGTTCGCGAACGCCCGCGCGGCCGCGAGGTCGCCGTACGCGGCGGCCGAGTCGGCACGTGCGGTGGCGGCGCGTGGTCCGTGCGCCGCCGCGAGCGCGATCGCATCCGCACGGGACACCGCGCGAGGCGTCTGCGCCGGTAGGGCGGAACAGAGGAACAACGGGAAAACCAGGACCGGGCGCATAGGGCCCGCAAGCTACCCGTTTCCCCTTACGGGAGGCTTACACCTCGGCGGGAAACCGCACGACGACTTCGGTACCGGAGCCGTTCGAGGAGATGTCGATCCTCGCTTGATGGGCGTCAGCGATCCAGCGCGCGATGGCGAGACCCAGGCCGGCCCCCTCGTTCCCTTCTCCGGCGCGACGGGCATGCTCACCGCGGTAGAAGCGCTCGAACACGTGCGGCAGTTGGTCAGCCGGAATCCCGATCCCGGTATCCACGACCCGCACCGTCGGCGTTCCGTTCTCGACACCCGCATCGATGCGTACCCGCCCACCCGCCGGCGTGAACTTGATCGCGTTGTCGAGGAGGATCCGAAGCAGCTGCCGCAACGGGACGGGATCCCCGCGGACGGCGCATTCCTCGAACGACCCGACGGCGACCGTCACCCCGCGGCGGTCGGCGAGGGGACGCAGATCGTTCACCGTATCCGCTGCCAGGTCGTCCAGAAACACGCGCTCCTGCGCCAACGGACGTTCGCCCGCATCGGCTCGGGCCAGCGTGAGCAAGTCGCCGACGATCGCCCCGATCCTCCCCGCTTCCCGCGCCACGGCCTTCAGGAGAGCCGCGTCCCGCTCGGGGTCACGGGCCTGATCGAGGGCGAGGTCGGCGCGAGTGCGCAGGATCGTGACGGGCGTGCGCAGCTCGTGCGCGGCATCGGCCATGAACCGCCGCATGCGATCCATCGAGCGTTCGATAGGCGCGGTGGACTGCCGGACCAGGAACCAGCCGCCGGCGGCCACCAGCACCAGCGCGGCGAGGGCGCCGGCGGCGAGCGTCTCGATGAGCGAAGCGTACTGGTCTTCGAGCTCGACGCGATCGGCGGTGGCGAGCGCCACGTACCCGGTCCCCGCGCCTCCGGTGAACCGCTCGGCATGCACGCGCGTGTCGTGATCCCCGGGCCCGTCGATCGTCAGGTTCACACTTCCCGTCTGCGCCGCTCGCCGGGCCACGCTGGCCATCTCAGGGGGCACCGTGGACGGGATGATCGCGCCGCCTGCCGAATCGAAGAAGTAGAGCGTGCGATCGGGGATGTGGAGCTCCTCCACCGCGTCGGCGACCGGACCGCGCGTCTGGGCCCGCTCGACCTCACGAACCCGCGCCGCCTGCTCGAGGGAGTGGGCCGCCGCTTCGAGGGACAGGTCGAGCTGGCGGGAGATCTGGTGCCGGATGGCGCGGAAGAGTCCGAATCCCAGTACCAGGAGAATGAGCATGAGGACGCCGGCGTACCACAGCGTGAGCTGCAGCCGCAGGCGGGTGAGCGGCTTCATCCGAGGCGGTATCCGGCCCCACGAACGGTGGCGATCAGCTTGGGGGTGAACGGATCGTCGATCTTCGCGCGGAGCCGCCGGATCAGGACGTCGAGCACATTGGCGAATGGATCGTGGTTGTCATCCCAGACGTGCGCCGTGATCGCCGCCCGGTCCACCACCGCACCCGTGTGCAGTACGAAGAGCTCGAGAAGCGCGAATTCCTTGACCGTGAGGGTGATCGCCTTGCCCGCGCGCGAGACCGTGCGCGCAGAGAGGTCGACGGTCAGGTCGGCAATCTTGTGAACGGCCGGGGCGACCGACGGGCGGCGACGGGCCAGGGCCTTGATCCGTGCGACGAGCTCGCGGAAGTCGAAGGGCTTGGTGAGATAGTCGTCCGCCCCCGCCTCCAGACCGCGGACGCGATCGTCGACGGCGTCGAGTGCGGTCAGCATCAGGACGGGCGCCGCGACGCCCTCATCCCGCAGGCGCCGGCAGAGGTCGAATCCCGTGCCGCCAGGGAGCCGGACATCGAGGATCACGACGTCGAAATCGGTGCCCCTGCCCCGTTCGAGTCCCTCGGCGAACGTCGTTGCGAGAACCGGATCGATCCGCTGCTCCCGCAATCCCTCGCGAAGGAGTGCGGCGAGCTGGGGATCGTCCTCGACCACGAGTACGCGCATGCGGCGAATCTAATGTCAGCCGGACCGGACGTCGCTTCGTCCGTCAGGTAGGCGTCAGATGGCGCGCAGCGCCCGGCGAGCCGCATCCACCGTTCGGTCGATTTCGCCTTGGCCGTGCGCGGCGGACAGGAAGGCGGCCTCGAACTGCGAAGGCACCCAGTACACGCCGTCCTGCAGGAGCGATCTGAAGAACGCTCCGAAACGGCCCACATCGGAGCGCCGAGCCTCACCCCAGCTGCGGACCGGGTGATCGGTGAAGAACAGAGTGAACATCGCGCCCACCCGGTTGACGGCGCAGGGTACGCCGGCCGATTGCGCCGCCTGGTTCAGGCCCTCGACGAGGTCCGCGGTGGTCTTGGCGATGGCATCCCAGACGCCGGGGCGACCGAGCTCAGCGAGCGTCGCGAGCCCGGCGGCCATCGCCAGCGGATTTCCGGAGAGCGTGCCGGCCTGATACACGGGACCGGCTGGCGCTACGAGCTCCATGACCTCACGGCGGCCGCCGTAGGCTCCCACGGGCAAGCCACCGCCGATGATCTTGCCGAGCGTGGTGACGTCGGGCGTGACACCCGTCATCCCCTGCACGCCCGACGGATGCGCGCGAAATCCGGTCATCACCTCATCGAAGATCAACAAGGCGCCGGCCGACCGCGTGAGATCCCGAAGTCCTTCGAGGAATCCGGGCCCGGGCGGAACCACGCCCATGTTCCCCGCCACCGGCTCGACGATGACCGCGGCAATGGTCTTGCCATGTTCCTTCATTATCCGGTCTACCGCCGGCAGGTCGTTGTACGGCACCACCAGCGTGTCGGCGGCCGTCGCGCTGGGTACGCCCGGCGAGTCAGGAAGCGCCAAGGTGGCGACGCCGGACCCCGCCTTCACCAGGAGGCCGTCCGCGTGTCCATGGTAACAGCCTTCAAACTTGAGAATCTTGGAGCGGCCGGTGAACGCGCGCGCGACGCGCAACGCGCTCATCACCGCTTCCGTGCCCGAGTTTACGAACCGCATCAGCTCGAGGGCGGGCATCCGTTTCTTGATCAGCTCCCCAAGCTCGACTTCGCGGGGGTTCGGCGCGCCGAAACTGGTGCCCTCGAGTGCCGCCTGCTGCACCGCGCGCACCACCAACGGATGCGCGTGGCCGAGGATCAGCGGACCCCACGACAGGACGTAGTCGATGTAGCTCCGTCCGTCGACGTCTTGCACCGTGGCACCCGAACCGCGAGCGAGAAACACGGGCTGCCCGCCTACCGCGCGAAAGGCACGGACAGGAGAGTTCACGCCTCCCGGAAACAGTCTCTGCGCCCGTTCAAAGAGGAGCGCCGAACGAGAGTGGGTCAGACGGGGACCCGCAGGGAGCGAAGGACCTGGTCGGCGGCGGCCCATCCGGAGGTGATGCAATCCGGGATGCCGACTCCCCGGTACGACGCTCCCGCGACATGCAGACCCGGCACGCCGTGCAACAGGGCCGTGATCCGCTCGATTCGGTCGAGATGGCCGATCACGTACTGTGGAAGCCCCCGGGACCAACGGAACACCCGCGCCAGCGCCGGCTCCTGCACGACCCCACAGACCCTCTCCAGTTCGCGGCGCGCCTCAGCGATCAGCGCCTCATCCGCTTCGTCGACCCACCCTTCGTCTCCCGCTCGCCCAAGGAAAACCCGCACCAAGGCACCGCCGGCCGGGGCACGTCCCCGGTACTTGTTGGACGACCAGGTCACCGCCACCGCGGCTCCACCTTCCGCCCGGGGGCACACGTACCCCGATCCCCCGAATGCCGGTGCGTCGGTGTAGCCCAGCGTGACCGTGGCCGAGGACACGAAGGGGATCCGGGACAACTCGATGGAGAGTGACGGATTCAGATCCTCGACGAGCTCGGCAGTGACATATGCCGGGGTGGCGAGAATGACCTGGTCGAAGGCGTTGGTGTTTCCGTCGTCGCACCGGATGCGGAAGGTGCCGCCCTCCATCGTGACGTTCCGCACACCGACGCCCAGCTGCAGGGTCTGGGCCGGAAGTCTGGCCACCGTCGAACGGACCAACTGCTCGACGCCGTCCGGAAACGACAGGAATCCACCCCGCTCTCCCGGCGGGCCACCGCGCTTCCGCCAGGTCGAACGCAGCACCCCTCCCGCATCGCGTTCCGCGCGCGCGAGTTGGGGGAAGGTCGCCGACAGCGAGAGCCGCTCCCCATCTCCGGCGTAGACTCCCGAAAGCAGCGGCTCCACGACCCACTGATAGGCTTCGAGCCCGAACCGCCGGGACGCGAACTGGGCGATGCTCTCATCCCCGCCCCCGCCACGTGGCACGAATGCCTCGAGTCCCGCCCGGATCCGGCCGGCGGGAGAGAGGAGGCGGGTGGTAAGCAACGGAGCGATGCGCGACGGAACGAGTCCGGTGATGCCCTCCGGAAGCGGGTGGAGGCGGCCCTGACGCTTGACGAACGTCCCACGGTGCGCGGGGTCAGTCCCCTGGAGGAGACCGTCGATCCCGAGAGACCGCGCCAATGCGACGGCCCCGGGCTTGGACGAGAGGAAACAGTCGGGGCCACCCTCCACCAGGAAGCCCCCAACCAACCGGCTGACGATCTTCCCGCCGGGCCGATGATCCCGCTCGATCACGGTGCAGGAGACCTGCGCCTCGACCAGTCGCTGCGCAGCCGCGAGGCCGGCGATGCCCCCCCCAATCACCGCCACGTGCGTCATGACCACCCCTCGCGTCGCGCAGCATCGAGCACCAGATCGGCCAGCCCCGCCATCATGAGCGGGTCGTCGTTGACCATGCCCGCCCGCTCGAGGTGCACTCCCAGCTCCCCGGCTTGGCGCCTCAGCTCCACATCGAGGTCGTAGAGCACTTCCACGTGCTCGCACGTGAAGCCGATGGGCGCGACAACGACGTTGCGTTCCCCGGCATCGGCCAGCTGCTTCAGGACCGTCCCCACGTCAGGCCCGAGCCACGGGTCCGGGGTCAGGGCCGCCGATTGAAACGCGAACAGGTGGCGGAGCCCGCCGTTTCCGAGTCGTGCGACGATGGCCCGCATGGACGCCGCCAGCTGATCGGGATATGGATCCCCGGCCTCAAGAATGCGCTGCGGCAGGCTGTGGGCCGAGAAGATGACCGGGATGTCGTGGCGGGAGTCCGCCGGAAAGCGCTCCAGTGCGTCCCGCACGCGATCCGCGGCCGCGGTGACGTATCCGGGGAGCAGATGCCAATCCGCAATGCCAACGAACGAGAGCGCTTGCAGATCCTCGTCGACCTTCCGGAAGTAGAGCTCGACGGACATCCGGGAGTAGTGCGGCGCCATAACGAGTCCTACCACGTGCTCGACCCCACGGGCCCGAAGCTGGTCGAGTCCGGCGGCGATCCGCGGCTTCCAGTGCCGCATTCCGACGGCCACCGGCACGGACCGGCCCCGCGCCGTCAGGGCCTCCTGCAGTCCCCGCGCCTGGGCCCGCGTGCGTTCGAGAATGGGCGATCTCCCGCCGATCGCGGCGTAGCGGCTTCGGACTTCCTCCACGACGTGGCCCGGTGTGGGCCGGTGCCCTCGAACGTCGAGCAGATAGGGCTCGACGTCGCTCAATGCATCGGGGCCTCCGTACGCCATGACGAGAACGCCGAACGACTCGCTCATGCCGTCAGCGTGTGTACCAGGTCCACGACCCGGCGTACGGCATCGACGGGCGTCGTCGGCAAGACCCCGTGGCCAAGGTTGAAGATGTGCCCCGGACGACCCTCGGCCCGCGCGATGATGTCGTGGACCCGCGCCTCGAGCTCGGCAGGCGGGGCGAACAGCGCGACGGGGTCCAGGTTCCCCTGCACTCCATGGTCGAACCCGATGCGTTTCCATCCGTCATCGAGACCGATCCGCCAGTCCAGGCCGATGACGTCCCCCCCCGCCTGCACGAGCAGGGGCAGCAACTCACCCGTGTTCACACCGAAGTGGATCACCGGTACACCGAGGAGGCCCAGCTGGGTAAACAAGGCGCGGGTATGGGGGAGGACGTAGCGTCGATAATCGTCCGCGTTCAGCACGCCGACCCAGCTGTCGAAGACCTGAAGGATTTCGGCCCCTGCCCCCACCTGCGCGGCGAGGTACTCCCCCAGCACCCGCACCAGTTTGGAGAGCAATGCGTTCCAGGCGTCCGGATGCTCGTACATCAACCGCTTGGTCTCGACGAAGTGACGGGACGACCCACCCTCGATCGCGTACGAAGCAACCGTGAACGGCGCCCCGGCAAATCCGATGACCGGAATGGCCGGCGGCAAGGCCCCCCGCACCAGCCTCACCGTCTCGGCCACCGGGGCGAGCGCATTGGCCACGTTGATGTCCACCAGGCGGGTGACATCGGCCGGACCGCGGATGCGGTTTCGCAAGACGGGCCCTTCGCCCTCCACGAAGGCGAGATCGAGCCCCATCGGGACCAGCGGCAGGAGGATATCGGCGAAGACGATCGCGGCGTCCACTCCCAACCGCCACACGGGTTGCAGCGTGACCTCGGTGGCCAGCTGCGGGTTGGCGCAGATCTCGAGCAAGGAATGCTTTTCGCGAATCGCGCGGTACTCGGGGAGATACCGCCCGGCCTGGCGCATGAACCAGACCGGCGTCGAGCGGCCAGGTTCGCGCCGCGCCGCGGCGAGCAGTGTGGAGGTGCTGGGAACGGTCACAGCCATTGCGAGGCGGTGCTCCAGTCGACCTGATGGACGGCGGCATGCAGCGGAGTGTCCCGTTCGGTGAAGGGCCTTCCCTGTGTACTGCGGAGCTCCGTCACCAGATTCGAGAAACGCGTCAGATCGGCCGTTTCGTACACCACCACGAACTCCTGGTCCTGAAGTCCGGTGGAATAGAGGAGCAGCTGAGTGATGTCTTCGTACTGTTTCCCGAGCTTGATGTGCTCCAGCATGATGTCGCGCCGCTCCTCCCGGCTCTTCTGATACCAGTCGGAGGTCTTCGTGAACGGATACATCACGAGGTACGGTGACCGCTCCGCGGTGAACGGATCGATCTCCTGTCGGCTCCTGGTCTTGGTGTACTGCGACGGTTGCGTGAAGCCCCAGAGCGCCGTGGTCAGGGTGATGAGCTCACGGATCGGAGCCAACGCCCGCCCCAGGTGCGGGAAGAAGCGAGCGGGGACCGCCGGATCTCCGTCATCCACGGCAGACCAGACCAGGAGATCGGTGCCCGCCTCGACCCCGAACGTCTGATATAGATGAAGGGCGTCAACTCCTCCCCGAAGGACCTCCAGGGCCGTACCGACCGCCTGACGGCGGACCTTTGGCTCCTGCCTCCAGTACTGCGCGTCGAACCGCAGGAGGGAGAAATGATTGAAGGTCCGGTGGGTTTCTTCGGCCATGGGGCTACTCCGTCAGCCATCGCGCGGCGTCGCGCGCATGATAGGTGATGATCAGATCGGCACCGGCCCGGCGCATCGCCGTCAGGTGTTCCAGCACCGCCCGGCGCTCGTCGAGCCATCCGCGCTCCGCCGCGGCTTTCACCATCGCGTACTCACCACTGACGTTGTAGGCGACCAGCGGATGATCGGGAAAGCGCACCCGCGTATCGCGAAGCACGTCCAGGTACGCGAGCGCCGGCTTCACCATCAGGAGATCGGCCCCCTCGTCCACGTCGACCGCGGACTCCCGGAGTGCCTCGCGTCCGTTCGCGATATCGAGCTGGTGTGACTGCCGGTCCCCCTGCCTCGGCGCTCCCCCGCCCGCCTCGCGAAAGGGGCCGTAGAAGGCGGACGCGAACTTCGCGGAATACGAGAGCACCGGCACGTGGCCAAACGCGCTCTGATCGAGCGCCGCGCGAATCCCGGAGACCATCCCGTCGAGCATGGCGGATGGTGCTACCACGTCCGCGCCCGCCCGCGCGTGCGAGACCGCGACACGCTTGAGAATCTCCACGCTCTCGTCGTTCAAGACGTAGCCTTCGGGAAGCTCGGGATGCGCCCGCCCCTTCCCGGCGCCGTTCAGCACCCCGCAATGGCCGTGGTCGGTGTATTCGCACAGGCAGACGTCGGTGATCACCGGCAGATCGGGGACCGCCATCTTGATCGCACGCACCGCGTCCTGGATCACGCCGTGGTCGTCGAAGCTCCCGGTGCCGGTCGCATCCTTGGTGCGCGGAATGCCGAAGAGCAGAATCGCGCCGAGCCCCGCGCGATACGCGGCCTCAGCCTGAGCGGCGACCTGCGCGATTGGCCACTGTGACACACCGGGCATGGACGCGATCGGATGTGGCTCGTTCGACGCCGCGGTGACGAACAGCGGATAGATGAGCTGAGCGGGATCGAGTCGCGTTTCCCGCACCAGGTTCCGAAGCCCCGGGGACGCACGGAGCCGGCGCAGGCGAATCACGCGGCGAGACGCACGCGGAGGGCTTCCGCGACGGCGGGGACCGTGTGCTCCGCGGGTTCGACGTGAACCTCGAGCCCCAGCGCGCGCGCCACCCCCGCGGTGACGGGGCCGATGCAGGCAATCACCGCACCCCTCAGGGCCAGGTGCGCCCCGTCATCTCCCAGGAGCGCGAACAGGTGGCGTACGGCCGATCCGCTGGTGAAGATCGCAGCATCGACACCGACGGCGAGTTCGGCCAGCGTTTCCGGATCTGGACGTTCGGGGGGTGCGGTCCGGTAGGCTTCGACGACATCGACCCGCGCGCCGCGCGCCATCAGCGCGTCGAGGAGTGCCGTTCCCGCCTGATCCCCCTGCGGAACAAGCACCGTCCGTCCGTCGACGTCCGGAAGCTCAAGGCCCAACCGGGCACTCAGGTATTCCGAAGGCACGAAGTCCGCTCGCGCCCCGCGGCGTCTGATCTCAGCCGCCGTGGCCGGGCCCACGGCCGCAATCCTGGGGCCCTGCAGAGGGGCCCCTCCCACCCGGTCGAACGTGGCTTCGACGGCGTTGGCACTGGTGAAGACCACCCAGTCGTAGTCCGGCAAACGAATCACGGCACGGTCGATGGCGGCGGAGTCTCGCGGCGCCAGAATCTCGACCGTCGGGAAGAGCACCGCCCGCGCTCCCCACGATTCGAGCGCGGTGACGAGGTCTCCCGATTGGGCGCGCGGCCTGGTGACGAGCACCCGGGGACCGCTCATGGGAGCAACGCTCTGGCACCGCTGGCGGTCACCCGATCGGCGAGCGCCTGCGCCAGAGCCTCGCCGCCATTCCATTCGCCTTCGAGGGTCGCCCGCACCACCCGACGCCCGTCCAGGGACGCCACCAGTCCCGTGAGGCGGAGCTGCCGGCGTCCTTCGCCCTCGAACGACTCGCCCAACGCAGCGATGGGTGCCGCACATCCGCCACCGAGGCCGGACAGGAATGCTCGTTCGGCGGTGGTCGGGACTCGGACCGCGGGATCGTCGAGCACCATCAATAGCGTCCGGACCGCGTCATCGTCGGCCCGGCACTGCACCGCCAAGGCTCCCTGTCCGGGGGCCGGCAGCATCTGATGGAACGGGAGGTATTCGGTGATGCGGGCAGTGAGTCCGAGGCGGTGAACCCCCGCCGCCGCGATGACGATCGCGTCGTACTCTCCCTCGAGCGCTTTCCTGACCCTGGTATCGACATTCCCCCGCAGCGGCCGGATCACCACGTCGGGCCGGAGAGCGGCGATCTGCGCCATGCGCCGATTGCTGGACGTGCCGACGACCGCACCGGAAGGAAGCTCCGCGAGGGACCGGGCGTTCCGCGCGATCACCACGTCGCGCGGATCGTCACGGGAGAGGATTGCGGCCACCGTGATCCCCTCCGGGTCGTCCACCGGAAGATCCTTGAGGGAGTGAACGGCAAAGTCGATGCGCCCCTCACGCAGCGCCTGCTCCAGCTCTTCGGTGAACGCGCCCTTCCCGCCGAGCGCGGGAAGCGGGATATCGAGCGCGCGATCGCCGGTCGTGGAGATCACGATCGGATGCGAGGGAACGCCCGTGAGCCGCTCCAGAGCTTCGCTTACGCGGGTCGTCTGCCACCGCGCCAGTGCCGACGCGCGCGTTCCCGCGCGAAGCGTGACCAGTCCCGCGGTCACGCCACCTCCGCGTTCGAATCATCCTGCTCGCGGTCGTGCTGGCCGTCGAGGCCGAACAGCTCGCGGGTGACGGCTCCGAACGTTTCGGCGCGGGATGGATCGCCCGCCTCTCGAAGGCGCCGGCTGGGCGCATCGAGCAGCTGATTGACGAGTGTCCGGGAGAACGACTCGATCTGCTCGCGAATTTCTGAGGGCACGGGGCCCAGGCGGTGGAGCATGCGTGCTACTTCCCGCTGCCGGATGGCCTCACCCCGGGCATGCATGCCCGTGAGCACGGGGCGCAGTCTCCAGGACCGGAGCCACGCGTCGAAGCGCTGCACTTCCTCTTCGACGATTCGCTGCACGGCGGGCACCTCACGGCCGCGGAGCTCCAGGTTCTCTCCGACCCGGAGCTGGAGGTCGTCGATGTCGTAAAGCGCGACGCCCGGCGCCGATCCCACGGCGGGTTCCACGTCACGGGGAACCGCGATGTCCACGATCACCCGCCGCCGGCCGTCGCCCCGGGGTCCGATGGCCTGGTCGACGAGCTCCCGCGTCAGCACGGCATGTGGTGCGCCGGTCGACGAGAGAATCACATCCGCGGCGCGCACGGCAGCGGGGAGTTCGTGCCAGGGCAGCGCGACGCCGCTCCATTCCCTGGCCAGCTCGTCCGCGTGCTCTCGCGTGCGGCTGATCACCGCGATCCGTCGCCCGCCACGGCTTCGGAACGTCTCGCCCACCACCCGGCCCATTTTCCCGGTACCGACGATCAGGAGGGACATGTGCTCGAGCGGGCCGGCGACGGACGTCAGGAGCCGGACGGCCTCCGTCGCCACACTTCCGGGGAGCCGGCAGATCCCGGTTTCGGCTCGTGCCCGCCGCCCGGCCTGCACGGCGGCCCGGAACGCCGCATCGAGGACGGGGCCGGCGGCCCCCTCACCGCAGGCGACTTCTCGGGCCGTCCGCACCTGTCCCTGTATCTCGGCCTCGCCGAGCACCATGGAATCGAGTCCGGAGGCTACGCCGAACAGATGCCGGAGCGCGTCTGGGCCGATGAATTCGTAGAGATGGGGCGCGACGTCACCCACCGGCAGGCCGGCGAGTGAGGAAAAGAGGTCGCCGAGGAGATCCGGAGATGGAGGCGCGCTGTGCGCCGCGTAGAGCTCGGTGCGATTGCAGGTGGACAGGACGGTGACTTCAGTGATGCCCGCCCGTTCGCGACGGGCGACAGTCTCGGGAGCGTTCAACCAGCGCCGCTGGGCGTCGACGCCGAGGGCGAGTCGCTCACGCTGGGAAACGGATGCGGTGCGGTAGTTGATCCCGATGCAGGACAACGACATGGCGCGATTTTAGGCCGCTCGCGCCTCGCAAACCATTCGAAATCCTACCACCGTACTGCTACTGAGAGGCGGGCAAGAGTCCCTGGGCGATGGCGAAGCGCGTCAGTCCCGCGACGGTGTGAATCCGCAGCTTGCGCATGAGCGAATCCCGGTGCGCTTCCACCGTCCGGACGCTGATGCCGAGCTCCGCCGCCGTTTCACGATTGGTCAACCCGCGTGCGACCCGGACCAGGACCTCACGCTCCCGGGACGTAAGTTCGCCGAGACCGGCCTCGGGTTGCGCGGGCAGCGCCCCGTCCCGCAGCGCCGTGGTGAGGTGACGCGCGACCGGCGGCGAGAAGTAGGCGTCACCCGCGTGCACCGCCCGGATCGCCTGGCGGATCTCTGCCGGACTCGAGTCCTTCCGCAAGTACCCGTGCGCACCTGCCCGAACGCTTTCGAGCACGTATTCCGGGTCGTCGTGCACGGACAGGATGAGCACCCGGATTTCGGGCAATGTCGCCCGCAGATGCCGGAGGACCTCGAGCCCGCCGGCGCCGGGCATCGTCAGATCGAGCAGGACGACGTCGGGCCGCGCCGTGGCCGCGAGGGCCATCGCGTCAGGCCCCGTTCCGGCTTCCCCCACCACCGTCAGCTCCGGCACGCCGGCGAGGACGTGGCGCAGGCCTTCCCGCACCACCGAATGGTCGTCGGCGACCAACACGCGAATGGGATTCACGCCGGCTCCAACGCGCAAGGAACGGCCACCCGCACCAGGGTACCTCCCGTGGCGGTGGCCCGGATGAAGAACTCCCCTTCGAGGGCCGACATGCGCTCGCGCATCCCGGCGAGCCCCAGATGCCCCTCGCGCTCACCCCGCTCAAGGTCGAAGCCGGCAGGGAGTCCCCGTCCGTCGTCCTCCACCTCCAAGGCGAGGCGCGGGCCGTCCGGAATGACTCCGACCCGGACGTGGGTCGCCCCGGCGTGACGGACCACATTCGCGAGCGCCTCCTGCATGGCGCGGAAGAGCGCGAGCTCCGCGCGCGCCGAAACCTCCGGAACCGTCGGTGGGGCTTCGATGGTGAGCCGGACACCCGAGCGCTCGACGAAGTCGTCCCCCAATGACCGCAAGGCGGGCAGGAGACCCAGGTCATCCAGGAGGGAGGGCCGCAGTTGGTTGGTGACGCGCCGGATGCTCTGGATACCGGTGTCGATCAAGCCGTCGATCTCCGTGAGCGCCGGCGTCAGCGCCCGGTCTGATCGCTCGCGCAGGACTCCGAGCTGGAGCTTCACGGCCGTGAACACCTGCGCGGTCTCGTCGTGCAGCTCCAGGGACAACCGGCGCCGCTCGGCTTCATACTGCTCGAGGAGACCCGCGGACAAACGGGCCAGACGTCCGGTAAGATCCGCGTGCTCCGATCGCAATTCATCTTCGACCAGAACCAGGATCCCCGCCCCCGTGGCGAGCAGGAACAGAATGTCGAGGTAATATCCCCAGGGACTCCAGGCGCCGCGGGCGCGAAGGATCGGGTAGTCGAGGTGATGCAGGCTCCAGAGGCAGAACGTCGCGGCCAGCATGCCGGCACCCGGTGCGCGGACGTTTCGCCAGTGACGCGCAAAGATCCATCCCGTCCAGAGTGTGACGCCGCTCAAGAGCAGCACCGTGGGGCCCGCAGCCAGGAGGAAGTTGTTCAATACGTAGATCGTGACGTACGCCCAGATCACCGGAAGCAGGATCGCCACCACGTAGCCGCGGCGCCACTGGCGCGGGCGCGTGAACACGAGAGCCGCCGCGAGCAGCGCCAGGGCCGTCCATCCCGTCACTACCTGGTGGAGATAGAGCAGCGGGCGTTCTCGGGTGATGAGAAACGCCCCGATCACGACGCCGCGAATCAGGTACAGACCCCACGCCGCCACCCACCAAATGAGGAAGGGCTTCCGGTACCGGCGGTAGAGGAAGACGCAGAGCACGGCGAGCCCCAGGGTGATCGCCGCCAGGAGCGCCGCCGCCTGCAGTTCTCCAGCCGTTCCGCCCGCTGGGGTCTGATCCATAGCGGTGCATTCTAGCCGGGGCGCGTCGTAAGAACAGGCGCTCGGGCGTTCAGGATTGGTCGGGAGACCGAACCGCCGCCAGGCGTGCTTCGAGGAGACGCCGCTGGGGCTCCTGCGTAGAGCGGTCGAGCGCGGCCCGGTAGGCCCCGGCCGCCTCGGCGTTCCGATGCAACCGGCGGAGCAGCTCCCCGCGGGCCGCGTGGGCCAGCGGGTAGTCGGCCAGGTCCCCGCGCGCGAGGATGGCGTCAATGAGATCCAGCCCCGCGCCGGGGCCATCCCGCATCGCCACGGCCGCCGCACGGTTCAACTCAACCACCGCGGTCGGCTCCACCCGCAACAGCACGTCGTAGAGCCCAACGATCTCGTTCCAATCCGTATCCTGCGGATGCGTCGCCTGCGCGTGGAGCGCGGCAATGGCGGCCTGGAGGACGTACGGACCTACCCGCCGCAACCCCAGCGCCCGGTCCACCAGACCGCACCCTTCAGCGATCTGTTGCCGGTCCCAGCGCGAGCGGTCCTGGTCCTCCAGGAGAACCAGATCTCCATCGGAGGACGTACGCGTCGCCCGGCGCGAGTCGTGCAGGAGCATGAGCGCGAGCAGACCGAGCACCTCGGGGTCAGGCAAGAGGTCGCTGAGCAGGCGACCGAGGCGAATCGCTTCGGAGGAGAGATCGGCCCGGACGGCCGTCGGACCGGTCGAAGCGGAATACCCTTCGTTGAACACCAGGTAGATGACCTGAAGAACGGCATCGAGCCGATCGGGCAGGTCGAGGCGCGACGGGACCTGATACGGGATCCCCGTGTCCCTGATCTTGTTCTTGGCGCGCACGATGCGTTGCGCCACGGTCGGGGCCCCCGTGAGATAGGCCCGGGCAATCTCCTCGGTCGTCAGACCGCAGACCTCGCGCAGGGTCAGCGCGAGCTGCGCCTCGCGGGGGAGCGCGGGGTGACAACAGGTGAAGATGAGCCGGAGGCGGTCGTCCTCGAGCTCTTCGTCGTTCACGTCGGGCGCAGGCACGGTGGCGGGGCCCAGCTGGTCCACGATCGCGGCGCGCGACGCGTCGAAGGCGGATTCGCGCCGCAGCCGGTCGATCGCCCGGAAGCGCCCCGCCGAGACCAGCCAGGCCCGCGGATTCGCGGGAATTCCGGACGGCCACTGCTCGAGCGCCGCCGCGAACGCGTCATGCAGCGCCTCCTCGGCGAGGTCGAAATCCCCGAGCAGACGAATGAGTGTCGCGAGGACCCGGCGCGAGTCGGTGCGGTAGGCCGTGTCCACCATCTCCCGCACCGCCTCGACCGGATCGCTCACAGATCCTCACATCTCCCAGATGGGCCGGACTTCGATGCTGCCGAAGCGCGCGCCGGGAATGCGCGAACCCACCTGGATGGCGTCGTTCAGATCCGTGGCCTCGACCAGGTAGTATCCCGCCAGCTGCTCCTTGGTCTCGGCAAAGGGCCCGTCGGTTGCCGCGGTTCGGCCGTTCCGCACCCGGACCGTCGTGGCCGTTGCCGTGGGCTGGAGCGCGTTCCCGCCCAGGTAGTGTCCGCTCTTCTTGATGTCGTCGGTGAAGGAGAAGTACTCGGCATGCATCTTGTCCGCGTCGGCCTGCAGCATCGCCTGGCGGGCCTTCTCGTCCTGATAGATGAGACAGAGGTATTTCATCGTCCGCTCCCCAGTGAAGGTGAAAAGCTATGGTCACGGAGTAGTCGAACGGAGGGGCCCAAAATCGACAGGGGGCAGGCGCCCCGAAGCACCCACCCCCCGCCGGTCGACACCTGGGTCTCAGGTGTCAGGCTTATTCGTAGCGAAGTGCCTGAATGGGGTCCACTTCAGACGCCCGGCGGGCCGGGACGTACCCCGCCCCGAAGGCCACGAACGCCAGCACGATCAGGGACAACCCGAAGACGATGGGGTCGGAGCCCTTCAGTCCGAACAGGAGTGAGCTCGCGGCCTTCCCGAGTCCAAGGGCGCCGGCAAGCCCGATGATCCCGCCGACCACCATCATGCCGCCCACCTGCCGAAGTACCATGACCCGGACCCGCCCCGCATCGGCGCCCAAGGCCATGCGGACGCCGATCTCCCGGGTGCGCTGGGCGACCGAGTAGGCCAGCACTCCATAGAGACCGATCGCCGCCAGGAGCGTCGCCAATACCGCGAAGGCCGCCGAGAGAATCGAGATCATGCGATCCAGGAAGATGTTGTCCCGGATCTGCTGGGGCATGGTCTTCAGATCCTCCACCGGTACGCCCGGGTCGATCTTGCGGATGATGCCCGTCACCGTGCGCAGCACCGTCTCCGGCTGCGGCGTGCGCACGTAGAAATTCATGAACGGCATGTGGCTGTCCTGCCGCCACGGGAGATAGAAGACCGGGGGCACGGGTTTCTTCACGTCGGAATACTTCACGTCCGGTACGAGCCCGACGATCTGGATGTTCAGCGTGTCCCCGCCCTCGGACATGAATTTCCCCACGGCGTCGTTCCCGAGATTGAACTTCTTCGCAAAGGCCTGATTCACGATCGCGACCTGTGGTGCCCCACGGCGGTCCGCCGCGGTGAATTCTCGCCCGCCGATGAGCTGCACGCCGAAGGTCGCGAAGTAATTCGGACTGATCGCGTTGAAGCGGGAGTTCGCGTCGACGTCCGGTCCCGACTGGAAGCCCTGCACCTTGACGTCGTTCCCCCAGTTGTTACCGGCGATCAGGGCCACGAGGGACGAGGTCACGGAGGTCACACTGGGAATCGCGCCGAGGGCCTCCTCGACGCGCGCATAGTACTGCAGCGCCCGGGTGCTGTCGTATCCGGCCTGCTCCGGAGACAGTCCGAAGGTGATGACGCTGTCGACGTGCACACCCAGATCGACTTTGGTCACGTTCACCAGACTCTTCATGAAGAGACCCGCCGCGATGAGCAGCGCGGTCGCGAGCGAGATCTGCAGCGTCACCAGCGTCGCCCGGAAGCGCGCGGCCGCCCTGGCGCCCGAGATGTGTCCGGCGTTGGCGCGGATGGTGGTCACCAATTCGCCCCGGGTGCTGTGCCAGGCCGGGAACAGCCCGAAGGCGATGCCGGTCACGATCGCCAGTCCGGCGGAGAAGAGCAGCACGGCGGGTTGCAGCGTGAACTGAAGAATGTCGTTGCCGTCGGACGGGAGAAGCGACGAGATGCCGGACAGCGTCCATTTGGCGACGATCAGACTCGCCACCCCCCCGAGGGAAGCCAGGACGACCGATTCCAGGAGCAGCTGCGAAATCAGCTGCCACCGGCTCGCGCCGATCGCCAGCCGCATCCCCATCTCCATCGACCGCCCTGCCCCGCGGGCCAGGAGCAGGTTGGCGATGTTGGCGCAGGCGATCAGGAGGACGATCCCGGTGACGCTGAACAGCATCATGAGGGGCGTCTTGGCTTCCTTGTGCATGGAGCTCTGGCCGCGCCATCCCGGTTCCAGCTCCAGCTTCTTGTCCCGGAACCGTGCCAGGGTCGCGTCGCTCATCCCCGTCTGGAGGGGCGCCTCGACGTCGTTGACGATCGAGTGGTAGACCCCGTTGATGCCGACACTCGCCTGCTGGATCGTCATGCCCGGTTTCAGGCGGGCAAAGAGATAGATCCAGTAGCTCCGGCGGTTCTCGAAGCCCCGGAATCCGGTGGTCAGGAGCCCACGCATGCTGATGGGAACGAAGACCATCGGGCGCACGCCGAGCGTCGTCCCGTCGAACCCCTCGGCCGCGACGCCGAGGATGGTGAGCTGCTGACCGTTCACGATGATGGACTTGCCGAGGACGTCCCGATCGCCACCCAGCTTCGACTGCCAGTACGCGTAGGAGAGCACCGCCACGAAGTTGGTTCCGATGCTCTGGTCGTCGGATTCGGACAGGAGCCGTCCGAGGGCCGGCCGCACCCCGAGGGTCGGGAAATACGAACCGGAGACGTACATGCCGTCTCCGGTGAGGGGCTGGTTGTTGTAAACGACGCTCACCCCGAAGCGGTCGTGCGCCGCGATCCCCGTGAACACCGTCTGCCGCTGCTCGAGGTCCCGGAACATCCGGTAGCTGAAGACCACGTCACAGTCCCCCGCCTGACCGCACGACTGCGAGCCGGGCTTGGGACCAGGATTGCCCAGGTTGACGAGCTTGTCGGGCTCCCGCACCGGCAGGGGCCGGAGCAGGATCTGGTCGAAGAGCGAAAAGATGGCCGCGTTGGCGCCGATGCCGAGGGCCAAGGAGAGCACGGCGATGGTGGTGACGAATGGAGTCCGAAACAGGGTCCGGAATGCCAACCGGATACTGCGCATCGTCGGCGCCTCGGGGTGCTCAGGTTATAGAGGAAGACGGGGGACACAAGCCTTGAGTTTCGTGTCCATCCGGTGAGATGGCCGGACCCCCGAAAGGGTTGCGCAACATGCGCCGACTCGCGACCGTATTGAAACGACGCCCCTAGTTCCGAACCAATGACACGGAGCCCCGTTTGTCCCCGCAAATCAGGCACTTCTTGGCCTTGGCGCTGCTCGCGTCCCCCGCGGCCGCCCAGTCCATTCAAGGCACAGTGAAGGGCGAGCAGGGACCGCTGAATGGAGCCACGGTCCGGCTGCTCGAGCTCGATCGCACCCAGCTCACCGGGGCCAAGGGGGATTACCGGTTCGAGCGCGTGCCGGCAGGTGTCTACCGGGTGTACGTCGGACTCCCGGGATACGCCCCGGTGATCGACACCGTGAAAAGCGCAGGAGCCGATCTGACCGTGGACTTTGCGCTCCATCCGTCCCCCATCCCCCTCCCCGAAATCGTCGTCTCGGCCGCCCCGGTAGCCCGCTCGGCGAATGACCAGTACCAGGCGGTCGACTCGAAATCCCGGCTCGATCTGGCCCGGAGCCCCGGCATGACGTTCGCCGACAAGCTCGGCGATCTCCCGGGTGTGGCGGTGCGCGGGAACGGTTCGGCCCCCAATCGTCCCATCCTCCGGGGCCTCGGCGACAACGAGGTCCTGGTGCTGGAAAACGGACTCCGGATGGGGGACATCGCGACGTACGATCCGGCCCATGCCACCCCCATCGACGCCTTGAGCATCGCCCAGGTGGACGTAGTCCGGGGCCCCGCCAGCATCCTGTACGGACCGAATACCATCGGCGGACTGGTGAACATCGTGACGAACCTGGTCCCCACCGCAAGTGACCGCACCGTATCAGGGAACGCCGCGGTCGAAGGCAACAGCGTCAACGAACAGGTCGCGGGTTACACGAATGACGTCTTCACGTCGGGGGGATCGGCGTTCCGGATGGCCGTCGGCGGGCTCCACGCGAACGCCATCCGGATCCCGGCCGGCACGTACACCGACCCCGGCACCGGCGCCGTGTTCGATCTGGATCGTCTCCCGCAATCGTTCGATCACTCCGCGGAAGGCGGTGCCGGCTATTCGTACCAGGGCGCGTTCGGCATGATCGGCATCGGGGGAAACCGGTACGCCATGAATTACGGCATCCCGGGCGTGCCTCCGAATCCCAACTGGGCCACCGTGCCGCCGACGACATCGCGGATCGCGCAACAACGCAGCACGTTCGAATTGCGCGGGCTCTTCAATACCGGCGGCACCCTGTTCGAGCGCGCCAAGCTCAACGCCGCCTACAACGACTACACGCATTCGGAGTTTCCGACCGCCCAGGACTCGACCGGCGTCTCCGATCCCCAGGCCAATCATTTCCACAAGCGCGAGTTCAACGCGACCCTCCAGCTCCTGCAACCCACCGTCGGACGGTGGACCGGCACGGTGGGCATCTGGACCGACTACCAGAAGCTCGACATCTCCGGCGACCAGCCGCTCGGCCCCAACTCGACGACCACGGGGCTCGCTGGGTATGTGTTCGAGGAGTACCTGGTGGCGCCGGGGACCAGGCTGCAAGCGGGCCTGCGGTACGACTACAACCACATCTCCACCCATCCCAATCCCTATTCGACGGACTCGGTCTTCCAGACGCTGACCGATTCCCGGAATTCCAACGCCTTCACCGCGTCCCTCGGTGCCGTCCGGCAACTCGCCACGGGCCTCTCCGGATCTTTTTCTATCGCGCGGTCGTTCCGGGCCCCCACGGTTCAGGAGCTCTTCGCCAACGGACTGGACGCCCCAAGCGGCACGTACTCAGTTGGCACGGCGACGCTGAGGCCCGAGGCCGGCCTTGGCGTCGATGCGTCCCTGCGTGGAGAGTTCGGCCGGGCCGCGTTCACGCTTTCGCCGTACGTCAACTTCATCTCCAACTACATCTACGGCTTCCTGCGCGGCGACACGATCCAGGGATTCCCGGTCCGCCAGTTTGCCGCGACCAACGCCCGGCTGATGGGATTCGAGGCCAGCGTGAGCGTCGCGGCCACCCGCTCCCTCCTGTTCGACGCCCACACCGACTACGTCAACGCCCAGGACACCCACCTGAACGTGCCCCTTCCCTTCATCCCGCCACTCCGCGGGTTGATCCGGGCGACGTACGAGGGCTCCATCTACACGGGCTCGGTACAGGTCCGGATGGCGGCACGGCAGACCCGTCTGGGTGATGGAGACACGCCGACGGCAGGATACGCTGTGATGGATCTGGGCGTAGGCATGCGGCTCACGAGCGGCGACATGACGTCACAGATCACCCTGAACTGTGAGAACCTCCTCAATACGGTGTACCGGGACAATCTCTCGGTGATCAAGGACTTCGTGCCCCAGCCAGGGCGTGGATTCCGGCTCGCGTACGACATCCTGTACTAGGAACAGGAAACAAGAACCCCGCCTCGATGATGAGGCGGGGTTCTTGTTTTCAAACCTCCCTTACTCGCTCGGCGGTTCGTCCGGATCGCGGTCTTCGTCCTGCTCGACCGTGTTCGTCCGGGCTTTCTTCGCGGCCGCGCCACCCTTCGCAGCGGCGGCACACGTCGGAGCCCTGAGCGCCGGCGGATCGCCCGCCACCGGCTTCATGCTGTTCTTGGTGAGCACGGCGTTGAAGGCGACCAGGTCCTTGTCGCTGATCGTGCGCCACGCGGTCACCGACTTGCTGAGATCCGAGCAGCTCCCCTCGTAATCCGCGAGGTCGCCCGGGGTCGGTGCGCCATCACCCATCTCCAGCTGATTGAGCTGACGGACCAGCGCGCCGTTGACGCCGACGAAATTCGGCGACGTGGAGCGGCGGAAGAAGAAGCCCGAGGGACCGCCCAGGGAGCCGGCCACAGTATCGATCCGCGCCAGCAACGACTTCGCCGCCGAAGCGACCTCCGCCACGCTCGAGCCGGTATCCGCCTCGAGGCCGGTGCGAATGGCGTTCGCCTGCTGGTAGCCATTCCACGACTCCGACAGCCCCGCCAGGATCTTCATGTGCAGCCCATGCATCTCGCGCAGTGCGAGCGCGGTGGCAGGGGAACGCGGATCATCCCGCACCGTGACCTTCTGCGTGTAGCTCTTGCCGTCCACGGTGAGTTTCAGCGTGTAGACACCCGGCAACGCCAGCGGACCTTCGGGCGAGGCCGGCGTCTTGCCGGCATTCGCGTTGATCTCCCAGCTGTGATTGAACGCCGGCGGATCGTCGTACCGGATATCCCAGTTGATCCGGTTCAACCCGGCCTTGGCCGGCATCGGCTCCGGCGTCGCGAGCCAGAAGCTCGGGTTGGGAGGCGTCGCGGCCTCCTTGACCGGCGTGATCGGCGCGCTCGACATGTGGCGCACCACCGCCCCGCTCGAGTCCAGAACGTCGAGCGTGATGGTGCCTGAGGGAGCGGAGGCCAGGTAGTACGTGATCAGCGCTCCATCGGGTGCGTTGTCCGAATGCGGGACTTCGGGCGGCATCGGCGTGTCCTGGTTCACGTTCCGCCGAATGCGGATTGCGTCACCGGGTTGGAAGAGCTTCACCGCCTCCGCGGGTGCCGAGCCGGTCATCTGCCGGAGGGGGGAGATGTCGTCGAGGATCCAGATGCCGCGGCCGTAGGTCCCGACCACGAGATCGTTCCCCTTGATGAACCCGTCCCGGTAGGACGTCGTGGGGAGGTTCAGCTGCAGCGACTGCCAGTGATCACCGTCGTCGAACGAGACGTACATCCCGCTCTCGGTGCCGGCGAACAGCAGCCCGTCCTTCTTGGTGTCTTCCCGGATCAGGTGCGTGAACGAGCCGCCGATCTGCCCGGTGGGGAGCCCGGTCACGATCTTGGTCCACGTCTTCCCGTAGTCCCGGGTGCGGTACAGCTGGGGCTGATAGTCTCCCAGGTTGTGGGCATCGAGCGCCGCGTACGCTTCACCGGCGTTGAAATGCGACGCCTCGACCATCTGCACGGCGGTCCGGTTGGAGTCCGGGAGATTCGGGATCGACGCGTCACTCCAGGTGACGCCCTCGTCCCGCGTGACCTTGATCAGTCCGTTGGTCGTACCGACCCAGATCACACCTCGCGCCGCCGTCGACGGCGAGAGAGACTGGATGGTCCCGCCGCGCGGCGAGCCCGGCTTCGGCGTGGCGGTATCCGGGGGCGGGGTGACGCCCTTCGGATAGCCCAGGTTCGGGCTGATCTTCTTCCAGTGCATCCCGCCGTCGGTGCTCGACAGCAGGTACTGGAACCCGGCGAAGAGCTTGTGCTGGTCCCAGGGCGCGAACGCCAGCGGGTTGTCGGCGTTCGTGCGCAGCTGTGAATTCGGATCGGTGGCCGGGCTGACGTTCGAGATCTGTTCCGACGGGAACGTGATCTTCTGGATGCCCGAGCCGGAGGCGTAGAGAACGTTGTTGTTCAGTGGATCGACGACGTCGGTGCCCCACTCCCACCCGCCCGTCGGACTCCAGTCCAGCGGTCCGATCTCGCCGTAGTTGCCGCGGCTCCGGACCCGAATGGCCCCGGCGTCCTGCTGCGACGCGTAGACCCAGTACGGGAACGAGTTGTCCGACGAGATGTGGTAGACCTGCTCGGTGGACTGATTGTACCAGGGACTCCACGTGCGCCCGCCATCGAGCGTCACCGTCGCGCCCTGGTCCAAGCCGAGGAGCATGCGCGAGCCGTCGGTGGGGTCGATCCAGAGCTGCTGCGGATCGTCACCGCCCGGGGCGCCCTTGAAGCCGGTGAAGGTGCTGCCGCCGTCCCGCGAAATGTAGCTCGACGTGTTGATCGTGATCACGACGTCGGGATTCGACGAGCTGACGTAGACGCCGCAGTTGTAGCCGCCCTGCCCATTCCCGATCCGGCGGTCCCCCGCATCCATCTGACGCCAGTTGGCGCCACCATCATCGGACCGGTAGAGGCCGAAGTTCCCGATGATGTACATCCGCTGGCCATTCGTATGCTGAGCCACGGCCACCGACATGCGGCCGAACAGGCGCGGCAAGCCGCCACCCGTCAGCTGCTGCCAGGTGATGCCCTGATCGGTCGACTTGTAGAGCATCGTCGCGGTCGGCGCGTTGGGGTTCCCGCGACCGCCGCCGCCGAAGGCGGCGTTCACGTTGACGTAGTGCAAGTCAGTCGCCGCCAGCACGGTGCTCGGCGCGTCGTTCGCCCAGGCAAGCCGCTCCACGCCGATCGAATCGCCGGTGTCGAGTGTCTTGCTCCACGTCTTCCCGCCGTCGGTGCTCCGGTAGACGCCACGCGAGCCGCCCTTGGCATAGCGGTTTCCCTGCGCGGCGAGGAGCACGAGGTTGGGGTCTTTGGGATCGACGAGAATCGAGGGGATCTGGCGGGAGTCTTCGAGACCGATGTGCTGCCAGGTCTTGCCGGCATCGGTCGACTTATAGACGCCGTCCCCTTCATTGATATTGCCGCCGGTCGGCATGTCGCCGGTACCGACGTAGACCACGTTGGTGTCCGACGGCGCGACCTGCACGGCGCCGATGGAGGACGTGCTCGTGACGTCGTCGAATATGGGATCCCACGTGACACCCGCGTTGGATGTCTTCCACAGACCTCCGGTCGGGAACCCGGCGTAGAACACGCCAGCCTCGCCGACCGCGCCGGAGACCGCGGAGACGCGTCCCGCACGGAGTGGACCGATGTTGCGCCACGCCAGGCCACCCGACAACGAGTCGGGCCCCGCGGCGCGTGTAGCTGTGAGTGAAACGACGGCGAAGGAGAGGGCGATGATGCGCTTCATGTCGCAGAGCCTCTGGGGTTCGGGGAACAACGGGAATATGCGTCGTCCGTCCTTCATACGGAGCCTCCCCTTTCCCTGTTGCACGAAACGGAACGGCCCCACCCGCCTGGGTGGGGCCGTCCGCAAACCGCCCGCTGAAGAGGCTACTTGGCCAGGGCGCCGATCACCGAGGCCAGAGCCTGCACCTTCGCCGGGTCGCCTGAGGCCGCCGCCGAGCTGTTGAGCTGGGACGCCAGCTTGGTCAGGGCCGTCTTCCGGGCCGCGCCGGTCGCTTTTTCAGCCCTGGCCAGGGCGGAACGGGTGTCGGTCACCTGCTTGGAGGTCATCCCGGACCGGGCCAACTGGTCCAGGTATGCCTGGGCCACCACCGGGCTGTTGGGCCACACGATCCGTTGCTGATCCTGCACGTTCTGCTGAGTCACGTGCACGAGCTTGGCCGCGTCGATCTCGTTCTGGGTGAGCAGATCGTTCGGCAGGAGCTCCAGAATGTCGAGCCCGCGGCCGATCTCCGAGCTCACGATCATCCCGTTGTACCAGTAGGCGGACCAGGAGCCGGCGTTCACCAGCTTGGTCGAGTCCATGGGACCACGGTCGAAGTAGGCGATCTCCTTGGGATGGGCCGGATCGGTCCAGTCGAACACCGAAATGCCCCCCTGGTACCAGCCCTGGACCATGATGGTGCGGCCCGGCACGGGCACCAGCGACCCGTTATGGGCGACGCAGTTCTCCTGCTCCGTCTGAGCGGCGGGCATCTTGAAATAGCTCTGGAAGGCGAGCGTCGAGTCTTTGATCCGGAACAGGGCGTCCGCGCCCCACTTCGGGTCGTCGGTGGCGCGGCAGCGCGGCGCCAGTCCCCCGCCCCACTCGTCGGTGAACAGCACCATGGACCCATCGTTCGAGAACGTCGCCGA
Organism: Gemmatimonadales bacterium; assembly: GCA_035553475.1. Taxonomy (GTDB): domain Bacteria; phylum Gemmatimonadota; class Gemmatimonadetes; order Gemmatimonadales; family GWC2-71-9; genus 40CM-2-70-7. Next base: position 18,085 of record DATNDQ010000035.1, on the reverse strand, counting down.
ATGCCAGAAGGCGAAGTTCGAGTCCGCCGCGGCCGCAATGCGCCGCGGGTGCGCCGGATCCTTGATGTCGAGGAGGAGGCCGTAGCCGCCGCACGCACCCCCCGCCATGCCGATGGCGGGATACACCGTGATGTCGTGGCACTGCACGGGGCCCGGCCGCGGACCCTGCGTGTTGTCCGCGCCGACGATCTTGTCGACGATGGCTTGCATGTTGGTGCGGAAGGTCGCCGTATCGGCAGCCGTCGGGTCACCGGTGCCGCCGCGGGCCTTCACGATGCTGTCGAGCTGCATCTTGAGGAACCGGCCGCCGATGATCACGTCCCGGCCCTCGACCTTGGCGATGAACCCGCCGGCCGCGCGCACCGAATCCACGCGCGCCTGCTGCTTGGCGAGGTCGGTCGCCGCCTCGGGATGGGTGCCCGCCTGCGTGAGCCCCGCGAGAATGTCGGGCTTGCTGACGACCTTCGCCTGCTCGGGGTGCGCCAAGGGGACCTGAATCACCTCGATGCGGAAGAGCTCGCTGTTCGGATCCTTGTCCGGCGTCATCCCCGAGCAACCGGCCAGCTCGTTGGGTGAGCGGACGGGAGACGAGCCCGAGACATAGACGTAGATGTTGTCCTTGTCCGCGGGGCTGGTGACCAGGGTGTGGGTGTGGGAGCCCCGGCACGTCTGCACGTTCGTGAGGAGCTTCGGACTCTTGATGTCCGAGATGTCGAAGATGCGGACGCCTCGCACCCGGTCGGCGCTGACGGTGTCGGCGATGCGCGCACCGCCGCAGTCCTTGTGGCTGTCCGTCGATTCGACCGACGTGAAGAGCAGATGCCCGTACACCGAGACGTCATTCTGGAACCCGGGGCACGGCATCGCGGTGACGAGCACCGGATGCGCGGGCTGGCTCACGTCCCAGATCAGCACACCGTGGAAATTCCCCTGGATGACATACTTGCCGTCGAAGGCCAGGTCGGAATCGATGTAGTTGAAATCGCCGGGCGCGGAGTCGATCACGAACGCGTCGGGGCGCTTGGTCGCGGACACGAGGCGCATGTTCCAGAGCGCCTCCTGCGCATTGTAGATACCGGCCTTCAGCCCGACCCGTGGATCGGGGGACGGCGCCTGGGCATTCGCGGCGACGGCCACGAACGAAAACCCGGCGGCCAGGATCACGCGGTGAATGAAAGAACCAGAGAGCACAGGAAACTCCGGGGTGGAAGGTGACGTCACGGAAGCGTGATCAACATCTGCCGCATCCGCGTGATTTCCGCGGTCTGATCGGCCGAGACATCGGTGGCAAACTGGAACACGATCCCCTTGCCGCCGCCCGGCGTATTGAAGAGTTGCCGGACCATTTCGATGGCGCCCTGATGATGCCGGATCATGTCCTCGAGGAACAGGTGATCCCAGTCGGACCCGCGCGCACTGTCGAGTTGCGCGAGCTGCGCCGCGGTGAGCATGCCGGGCATCAGCATCGGCCCCATCCCGGGCATGGACCGTCCGTACATCAGGGTGGTGTCCGGGAGGGCCTCGTGGTGATCCTGGAGCCAGCGCTTCATCAGGCCGATCTCATCCCGCTGCGAAACCACGACCTTGCGGCAATACGTCTGAACCGTGGGGGAGGCCCCGTGGCTCTCGGCCCACCCGGCCATGAGCACGGCCTGGGCGTGGTGCCCGATCATGCCGGACATGAAGGCCACATCGGCGTCCGACGGCCCTGTGGGCGCTTGGGCTCCCTGGCCCTGGAGTGAGGCCGCGCCCAGGCAACCGGCCAGCAGTGCGATAGAGAGGAATGAGCGGCGGGTGGTCATGGTAGCCGGTAGGATTCTACAGCGTCGCACTGGAAACGGAACCGTCCCCATCCATCCCGCCGGGGTGACCTTCCGCCCCAGCGTCCCAGGACGCATCTTGTCCACCTTCACCGGACCGGGAGCCGCCCCCGGCCCGACCGGGTTCCATGTTGCGAGGAGCAGTACAGAGATGAACACGTCCTTTTGTGGCCGCCTGGCCGGTGCCTTCGCCTTGGCCGCGGTGGCGGCCTGCGCTGCCAATCATTCCCCGACCTACGTAGACCCCCCTCAGGGTGAGGCCGCGGCTATCGTCCGCGCCCGCGCCGACAGCGCCCGGAAACCGTACGTGAAGGCGGACATCGACTTCCTGTCCGGGATGATCTACCACCACGCGCAGGCCATCGTCATGGCCAACTGGGCGGATTCGAATCAGGCGGGACCCGAAGTCAAGGTCCTCTGCGGGCGCATCATCAATGCGCAACGAGATGAGATCCGGATCATCCAGGGCTGGTTGCGCGATCGGAATCAACCGATCCCCGAGCCCCGAGCCGCCGGCATGCCGATGATGATGAACGGCACGATGCAGAACATGCTCATGCCCGGAATGCTCACCCCCGAGCAGATGGCCACGCTCCACGCCGCGAAGGGCGCGGACTTCGACCGTCTGTTCCTGCAGGACATGATCCAGCATCACAAGGGCGCGGTGCAGATGGTGAAGGATCTGTTCGCGTCCGAAGGAGCTGCACAGGACGATATCGTCTTCAAGCTGGCGTCCGGGATCAACGTGGACCAGACCACGGAGATCGCCCGGATGGAGAAGATGCTGGTGGTCGACGACATCTTGAGCGGAAACTAGCAGTGAGCCGAGGTTTGTTGCCGTCAATTGGATCCACACCGTTCCCAAGGATCAACACCATGCGCGTCACGCCTCACCGTATTTCACCCCGTCTGACCGCCGCGGCCGTCGTCCTGGGCCTGGTGGCGGCCTGCTCGCATCCGGTGCCGTACGGCGTCCCGGTGCCGGCAACCGACATGAGCCGGGTGCACCCGAACCCGGACCCGCGTGAGGGGCTGAAGGCCGGCCTCTGGAACGCGGGCGAAGCGGCCTGGAATCTCCGGGTGGTATCGCACACGCACTCCCCCGACTCGGTGTTCCTGAACAGCACCAACTCCGACCTGGCCTTCACGGGGAACTACGTGATCCAGGGCAGCTACAACGGATACCAGGTCTGGGATATCTCGAATCCGGCGGCGCCGACGCTCCACACCAAGGAAGCGTGCCCCGCATCCCAGAGTGACGTCTCCGTCTACAAGAACCTGCTGTTCGTCTCGGGTGAGGGGAACGGCGGCCGGCTCGACTGCGGCTCCGGAGGCATCAAGGACACCGTGAGCCAGGAGCGCCTGCGGGGACTCCGCATCTTCGACATCTCCGACATCACGACGCCCAAGTACATCGCCAACGTCCAGACCTGCCGCGGCTCGCACACCCACACCGTGCTCGCCGATCCGAAGGATCCGGACAACGTCTACGTCTACATCTCCGGCTCCGCCCCGGCCCGCTCGCCCCACGAGCTGGCGGGATGCAGCAACGCCCAGCCGAGCGAAGACTCGACCACCTCACTCTTCCGGATCGAAGTGATCAAGGTCCCGCTCGCCCATCCGGAGCAGGCCGCGATCGTCAGCTCCCCCCGGATCTTCCACGACCTGACCGCGCCCCCGACGCACGGCATGTCCGCCGCCGACAAGGACGCGCTGGACAAGGCCAAGGCGCAGGGCAAGTACGTCGTCACGGTCTTCGGAAACCCGTTCGTGCTGCCCGACCGCATGATCAAGCCGATGCTGGACAGCATCGCCAAGACGCACGGCGGCACCACTGCGTCCACGGCGGACAGCACCGCCCTGCGGGGAGCCATCCAGGGGATGGTCGACAAGATGGTCGGGCGCCGGCAGCAGAAGGAAGGCTCAGGCCCCCCGCCGGGACCGACCCAGTGCCATGACATCACCGTGTACGCCCAGGTGGGATACGCGGGTGGCGCCTGCGAGGGCTACGGTTTGCTCCTCAACATCCAGGACCCCGCGCATCCGTACCGCGTCGCGGCCGTGGACGACTCGAACTTCTCCTACTGGCACTCGGCCACGTTCAACAACGACGGGACCAAGGTGCTCTTCTCGGATGAGTGGGGCGGCGGTGGCGGTCCGAAGTGCCGCGCCAAGGATCCGAAGGAGTGGGGCGCCGACGCGATCTTCACGATCAGCAACAACCAGCTCACGTTCCAGAGCTATTACAAGATGCCCGCCATCCAGACCGAGAACGAGAATTGCGTGGCCCACAACGGCTCGCTGATTCCGATCCCGGGCCGGGACGTCATGGTGCAGTCCTGGTATCAGGGCGGCGTGTCGGTCTTCGACTGGACCAATGCGTCTCACCCGCAGGAGATCGCCTTCTTCGACTACGGCCCGGTCGACTCGACCCGGCTGGCGGGCGGCGGCACCTGGTCGGCCTACTGGTACAACGGCGTGATCGTCAGCTCCGAGATCTCGCGCGGCCTGGACATCTTCGCGCTCCAGCCCTCCGGCTTCATCTCGCAGAACGAGATCGACGCCGCGAAGAGCGTCCACTTCGACCAGTGGAATACGCAGGGACAGCGGAAGTTCGTCTGGCCCGCGTCGTTCGCGCTCTCCGGCGCGTACGTGGATCAGCTCGAGCGTTCGGGCGGACTCCCCGCCGCCCGGATTGCGGCGGTGCGCGAAGGCCTCAAGAAGGCCGAGGGCTCGTCGGGCGCCAGCCGGCAGGGGATGCTGAACCTGATCGCCACCCAGCTGCAGGGTGACGCGGCCGGCTCGAGCGATGCCGCCAAGGTGCAGACGCTCATTCAGTCGGTGAAGGACCTCGCCGGCAAGTAAGCGTCGAGCGTCATGAAGGTTGAGGGCCCCATCGCCGAAAGGCGGTGGGGCCCTTAACGTTCGCGGCCATGACGGATCCGTACGCGTCCCTGCGCATCCCCGACTTCCGGCGCTTCATCGGTTTCCTGGCCACGCAGACCCTGGCCACGATGATGCAGACCGTGGCCGTGGGCTGGCAGATCTACATCGTCACCCGCGACCCGCTCGCACTCGGTATCGTCGGTCTGGCGGAGGCCCTGCCCTTCATCGCGTTCGCCCTGCCGGCCGGCCACCTCGCGGACCGGGTGGACCGTCGCCGGCTCTCTCTGGCCGGGCTGGCCGTCCTGGTCGCCTGCAGTACGACCCTTTTCCTGGTGACATGGCTGGGATTGGTGCGCCCCGGCACGGCCTGGATCATCTACTCGGTGATCTTCGTGTCCGGGATCGCCCGCAGTTACCTGCAGCCCACGCGCACCGCCCTGTCGGCGGACCTCGTCCCTCGCGAGCTGTACGCGAACTCCATCACCTGGCGGTCGTCAGTCTGGCAATCCGCCGCCGTCATCGGCCCCGCCCTCGGCGGCATCGCGGTGGCGATCGGCGGTCCCTCGTTCGCCTACGGCGCCGCGGCGGTGCTCTTGATCACGGCCTGGATCGCGCTCTTCCGCGTCGGTCCACACCCCCATCCGCACGGAAACGTGCCCGCGGCGAACGTCCGGGAGTTCCTGATGGGCGTGCGTTTCCTGCTCACCCAGCCGGTGCTCCTGGGCGCCCAACTCCTCGATTTGTTCTCCGTGCTGTTCGCCGGCGCCGAGGCCCTGCTGCCGATCTTCGCGACCGACATTCTCCACGTGGGGGCGACTGGCCTGGGGATTCTCCGCGCCGCCCCCGCCGCGGGATCGGTGCTGATGTCCGTCTATCAGGCGTACAAGCCTCTCGTGCGCCGGATGGGGCGGGTGATGCTCGTCTCCGTCACGCTCTACGGCCTCTGCATCTCGGCGTTCGGTGTGTCCCGGAATTTCGCCCTCTCCGTAGCCCTGCTCCTGCTCTCGGGCGTATTCGACAACATCAGCGTGGTGCTCCGATCCACCTTGCTGCAGACGCTCACGCCCCGGCACCTGCTCGGCCGGGTGGCGGCGGTGAACGCGATATTCATCGGGTCGTCGAATGAAATCGGGGGATTCGAGTCAGGCGTGGCGGCCCGGCTCCTGGGCGCCGTGCCCGCAGTCGTGCTGGGGGGATTCGTGCCTATCCTGGTGGTCAGCTCGATCGCCGTCGTCATCCCCCAGCTGCGGCGGCTCGACCGGATCGCGGATCACGCCCCTCCGGTCAGTTTGACGAACTGAGATAGGGGTCAGGGGTCAGGGGTTCGAAGCCCTGGCCCCTGACCCTGATCCCTAGCTCAGCGCATCGATGCCGTCGAGGTAGAGAATCTCGCAGGGACGCACTCCCACCACCCAGCACTCGTCTTCCGGCGTCACCATGAAGAAGTCGCCAGGCGTGAGATCGGCGGTCTCGCCGCCCTTCGTCTGCACCTTGGCCCGGCCGGAGAGAACGACACCGGTGAACCCGCCCGACTTCACGCCCGGTGCCGGAGTCCACTTCCATCCTGGCGCGAACGATCCCTTGCCCACCTGCCGGCGACCGATGCTGATGATGTCCAGCCGTCCATCCCCGAATCCAACCGAACGTTCGGGAGTGTCGAAGCGCTTCACGAAGGAGGGGGTGGGAGTTGCGGGAGCGGGGACACTGCTCTGACGAACAAGACTCATGGGTCTCTCCTTGAGAGGGCGTTCACGATGCTGCCAGTCGGAGGTGCAACGCCGCGTACCCCCGCCAAGGCCGCCATTGTTCCGCGCGTGCCAGAAGCTCGCGCGATCCGGCCATCGGAAACGCGTCGGGCCAATGCAGGGCGCGGAGCAGGATCCCGGCGGCCAGGGGCTCCTGCACTCCGGGGATGGCCAGGAGCGCGTCACGGATCGGTGCCACCTCGCGTCCCGGCTCGAGACGCAGAGTGCCGTCCGCCACCGCGCGGGCCAGGGCCGCCAGCGTTTCCGCCCGCCTGGGCGAAAGGCCGAGGGCCACAAGTCGAGGAGCACCGGCGTCGGCGACGCGGTCGGCGGAGGGCGCCAACCGGTTGAGCGATTCGTCACCGCTGGCGATCGGCTCACCCAGGTCCTGCGCCACTCTCCCCCCGACCCCACTGCCCTCGAGCACCAGCCGCAGCGCGGCGTCGAATCCGTCCAGTGCACCGGGGATGCGGAGGCCGCGATGCCGTGCCACGAGCGGTGCCAGGTCCGTTCGGGCGAGCCAATCATCCACGACATCGGGCTCCGCATCCAGGTCGAACACCTGCCGCAAACGGGCGAGGATCTCCATCAGCACCGGGAGCAGCGTGGCCGATAGTGTGACTCGCACCTGCGGGTGGCCGGGGAGCGGCTCCACCGACACCAGACCCGTGTGCTTGCCCACGCGCACGGCCCGCGTGTACCGCGTGCCGGCAACCGACTCCACCCCGGGCAACGCATCCTGGCGCAACTGATCGAGCAGAACATCCCAGGCCAGCGGCGCGCGATAAGCCAGGACCAGGCGCACGGCTGACGCTCCAAAACCGTCGTTGTCCACCGGCTCCGGAGCGTCCTGCGTCGTGCGAATCCGCCGGCGTATGGTCGTCGGAGACATCCGGTACCGCTCGCGGAACACCGTGTTGAACCGGCGCAGACTCTGGAAGCCCGCCGCGTACGCCACGCGCGTCACCGGCAGCGCCGTGTCGGCCAGAAGCTGCTTGGCGAGGAGGAGGCGGTGCGTCTGCGCAAGCTCGACGGGCGAGGCGCCCACTTCGCGCTCCAGGGCGCGACGGAGGTGGCGCGCACTGACGCCCAGGTCCCGGGCAAGCTCAGGCACGCCGTGGCCGTTCAGGGCGCCCGCGGCGATGCGGCGCACCGCGACCTGCGCGAGCCGCGGCACGGAGTCGATCACCGCCAGCCCCGGTGCCAGCTCGGGCCGGCAGCGGAGACAGGGCCGGTACCCCGCGAGCTCAGCGGACGCGGCCGAGGCGAAGAACCGCCGGTTTTTCTGGCTGGCGGCGCGGGAGGGACATACGGGCCGGCAGTAGATGCCGGTCGTGATGATGCCCACGAAGAAGAGCCCGTCGAACCGCGGGTCCCGGGCGCCAACGGCCCGGGCGCAGACGAGGGGATCCAGTGAGGGGGAGCTGGAGATCGGAGTCATGGGTCAATGGTACCCAGCGGTCCGCCTCAGGCTGGCCGGTTTCGGACACGGAATTGTCATTGAACCGTAGCCTAGAGGCCCGCCTGGCGAACCTCAATCCGGGCTTCGGCGGACCGCCCGGAAGCCGCGACGGCTCGCAGTGGACGCGCGCCCATTTGGAGGGTCAGGGAACGATCGCCACCTCGACCATCCGGCTATCCGCCTGGCCCTGGTCATCGACCGCCCGCACGACAAATGACCCCGCGACGTCCGGGCGCCATCCCACGGTGGCTCCGGGCGCGGAGGTCCCGATGAAGCTCGAGCCCACGAACCAGTACACCGCGTGTACCCCGCCGCTGGCCGTCGCGCGGAGCGTGATGGTCTCGGCGCCGAGACGGCGGGCCCGGAGCGAGTACGTCACGCCACGAAGGGGCGACGTGATTTGTGGCGGGATCCCGGCGGAGTTGTCGGCAACGTGCGTTTCGCAGCGCGGATCGAATGGCGGCGGAGTCCGGCGTGGCAGTCCCGCTTCCTGAAAGAGCCGCGCCATGTCGGAGCTCCACATTTCGTAGATGACGCGATGCGCGGTCCCCGCGGTATACGGCGGGCAATCCCGCAGGCCCGTGCGGTCGTCGATCAGCAAGGCCTGGTGCAGTGTGCTGACTCGAATGGGAGACTTGCCGGGGATGAACCACGTCCGCACGGTCCGGGGACATTCGGCGTTCGGCAGGTCCCCGGACGCGGCGCACACATCGACGCGCGTCAGATGGGAAGGAAAAGTGCGCGGTGGCTCACCGAGTGACGGCTCGAGCGCTTCGACGGCATCGACCACCCGGAAAAAGAGGGGAGCCGCCATCTGGACGCCGACAAACGCCGGGTTCCCTTGGCCATCGAAGTTCCCGACCCACACGGCGAGGACGTATGGGCCGAAGATGCCCACGGTCCACGCGTCCCGGAATCCGTACGAGGTCCCGGTCTTCCAGTACACGGGGAGCCGTGCCGGAGTGGCGGCCACTGGCGCATCGGGCCGTGGATTGGCCTTGAGCATGTCGAGCGTCACCCACGCGGCCTCAGGGCTGAGCACCGGCACTCCCCTGCCCTCCGGTTGATCAACCCGGTACCGCACCGGCTGAACCACTCCCTCGTTGCTCAACGCGCCGTACAGGGAGACCAACTCTTCCATGGTGAGCTCGCCGCCCCCAAGCACGAGGGCCAGTCCGTAGTGCTGCTTCGCCTGCAGACCCGACACGCCGGCCATCGACAGAACATCGTAGAGATCGGGCTTCGACAGCTGGGAGGCGACGTATACGGCGGGGATGTTCCGGCTGCGAATCAACGCGTCCTGCGCCGTCAGCGGCCCCACGAAGCGTCCATCGAAGTTCTCCGGACTGTACGCGCCGAACGCGGAGGGAGCGTCCTTGAGCACCGTCATGGGATGGATCACGCCCTGGTCGATCCCCAGTCCATAGATGAACGGTTTCAGCGTAGATCCCGGCGACCGCTTGGCCTGGGTCCCGTTCACCTGCCCTTCGATTCCAGCGTTGAAGAAATCAGCGGAACCGACTAGGGCTCTGACGGTCATCGTGCGGGAATCGACGATCATCGCCGCCGCATTGTGCACGCCCAGACGCGCCTGACCGGCGACGTACCCACGCACCTGCCGCTCCAGGAGGTTCTGCAGGTGCCGGTCCAACGTGGTCTTGATCTCAGAGCTCCCGGCATCCTGAGCCAGTACGGTGTTCACGAAGTGCGGCGCGCCAAAGGGCAGATCCGCGGGCGATGCGATTCGGGCAGGCAGCCGCAGCGCCTCGGCCTCTCCCGGCGCCGCCGCATGGTGCTGGCGCCACCGGCTGTAGAGGTCGTCGCGCGCGATTCGCAGAGTCGTCTGCGCCAAGGGACCTGCCCCGGGTCCCCGGCGCACCGGGTTCTGAGGCAGAACCGCCAGTGTCAGGGCCTCGGCCAATGTGAGCCGCCCCGGATCTTTTTCGAAGTAGATGAGGCTCGCCGCGGACGCCCCTTGGATGTTCCCCCCATACGGAGCGACGTTGAGGTACGCCTCGAGAATCTCCCGCTTGGTGTAGCGCAGCTCGAGCCAGAATGCGTGCGCGATCTGATCGATCTTGCCACTCAGGGAGGAGGATTGGATCCCATAGAGAATCCGGGCGAGCTGCATGGTGAGCGTGGATCCGCCTTCGCGCCGGTCCCGGCTGACGTACGAGTGCCACGCCGCACGAACCAGTGCGGTTGGGTCGACGCCCGGATGCCAGCGGAAGTGCCGGTCCTCTTGCAGCAGCGTGGCGTCGATCAGGAGCGGGGAGATCCGCTCGAGAGGCACCCACACGCGGTACTGACCATCAGGCGCCAAGGTCAACCGCAAGAGGCGCCCTCCGGCATCGTACACCGCCGTCGACGTCGGCACGCGCGCCCGGAGTGAAGCGTGGGGGACGACCCGAGGGAACGCCCAGAACAGGACGAGCGCCACGATGATGGCTAGAACTCCCCGGCGCACCCGGCTCACCGCGGCTTCACCACCATCCGGCCTGCCTGCGACCAGGCCTTCACCCCCCGGTCGTACATGCCCTCGCCGAAAGCGGGAGGCACCGCGAATGACCCCGCGGCCGTCGCCTTGATCGTGTAGACGAACTCCTGGATGTTCTGCTCCGCGAACCCGTACACAACGACGCGGTCCTCACGCGCCTCCACGTACTCTGGCGACCAGTTCCCCACGACTTCTCCGAAGGGCGGGGTCCAGGCGAGTTCCGGGGACCCGGCGTCTCCATCCTCTCCCCCCTCACCTTCCGCGTCGGCCGAGGTCGAGTCTGGCGGCCGGCTGAAAACCACCGCCGGGGGCTGTTGGGCCCGCCCGCCATCCTCGACGATTTCGAATCCGCCGGGCAGGAGGTCAACGAGGGCCACCGACGCACCCGAGTTCTTGCCCAGCGCGCGGAACTTGAGGTGCACCTGGATCTCGTCTCCGAGACCGACGCTCGAGACCGCATTGCCGTTCTTGTCGGTGTACTCGCGCAGCACTTCGAGCTGCTGCGACAGCGGCTTTGCCGGAATGGTCCGGTCGAACCCCGATTGATTCAGGAGGTAGAACGCCGGTTCGCCCGCTTGGCTTCCGAACGTGACCTTCCGGGCTCCCAGCGTGATCCGCGCGTCCGGGAACGTCCCGGTGGACAGCGTCACCGGATGCTGCGAGCCGTCTGCCATGGTCTCCGCCAGCGTGAACTTGCCGGCAGCCTGCGGACCGACGGCGGTGACGTAGGCATCGAGTCCGAGAATCGCGGTCGCGGAGGACAGCGAATTGAACGCCCCTGCCTGAATCGGCCCGACGATGCCCTGGATCGCCTGTGCCTGAAGAGACGGAAGGCGTGACGGGAAATGCCGCGACAGGAGGTACAGCAACATGGAATCGTGTGTCAGGTTGTCGTCGTACTCCGTGTATTCGGGCACCCGATCCCCGTTGAATCGCATGGCGCCGATGATGTTTCCCGCCAAGTCCTCCTGCTTCAGGAGCTGATAGGTCGACGCGAGAAACGCCGCCGTGAGGTCCTGAGTCCATTGCTTGGGATAATTCTCCCGCACCCGGCGATCCAGGGCGGTCGCGAACCCGGTGGTCACCATCCCCGAACGTGTCAGCAGGTAAATCGCGTACGCCCGGATCCGCTCGTCATACAGGCTGTTCCCTTCCGTACTCGCCAGATGAATGAGGTACCGCCAGCCATTGGCGATGACCTCGGACGGGACGGCAAAGCCGCGCTCCCGGGCATCGAGCAGGAAGTGCTGGGCGTATACGGACACGAATTGATCGACGTGCGCGTTGCCGGCCCACAGTCCGTACGCCCCCTCCTCATTCTGCCGCGAGCGCAGCATGTCGATGACCTTCCCGAAGCTCGTCGCGGCCTCGGCGGTCGTGATGCCGAACTCCGGTCGGCGGGCGAGCACCATGGCGGGCACACCTTCGCTCACCAGCTGCTCGGTACACCCGTAGGGATACTTGTCGAGGTACTCGGCGAGCCCGCGGGCGAGGCCGAGGGGCACAACGGAGATGGCGCCGCGGACGGCCCGCAGCTCCGGATACAGATCGCGGTCCACGGGAACCGACGCGCTTCCCTGCTTCACCGTTCCCGCGACCAGGGCGGTGCGGTAGGGTACCGCGGGCCGGAGACTCAGGCTCTGGGTAATGTGCGCCGACTTCTCCCCAAGCCTCGCGGTGAAGGTCAGGTCCGCATCGCCCAACTTCTCGGTGGCCCGGAGGTGGAAGACCACGGCGCTCTCTCCCATGGCGTCCACCGGAATGGTGGTCGACGGAGACCCGATCATCTGGAGTGACGGCGGGATCTGCACCGCCACCTGAATCCGCGCCGCTTTTCCCGAATTCGCGATGTTGTTCGCGACCCCGACGCTCACGTCGAACGTGTCTCCGGGTGCCGCCATGAGCGGCACGTTCGGAGACAGCACGAAGTCACCCCGGACCAGGGCCTTGGTCTCCGCAGCCCCGACCGCGTCTCCATTCACCGCCACCGCCATCACGCGCAGCGTCCCGTTGTAGTAGTCGGGCGCGGTGAATGTGAAGTCCCCGCCACCGGCATCGGCATCCCGTACGCCCGACCAGAAGGCGACGGGCTTGTCCCGCTTCCGCTTGAAGGGATTGAGGTTCCGCCCGATCGCCGCGCCCTGATCACCCCCCGGGGCCGACGCGTCCATCAGCTGCTGAAATTCGGGCAGGATCAGGTCGAGGATCTGGCTGGTGCGCACATCCAGGGCGCGCTTCTGGAAGAAGAAGCCGAGGGGGTCAGGGGTGTGATAGCTCGCCACCTGGAGGATGCCCTCATCCACCGCGAATATCGCGATCCGGGACGGGTGGTCGGTCTGGTAGTGCACGTGCACGACGTCACCCGGCTTCACCATGGGCGGGGCATCCAGCGTGATCGGCTGCTTCCGTCGTTCCAAACTCACCGAGAAGGGTGCGACGCCGTAACTCAGCGGACTGGTGAAGATCTCGTCGGAATTGGCGTCCCGCGTAAAGGCGACTGACACGTAGCCGTTTCCTTCGAGACCGGCGGGTATGGGGATATGCTGCACCGAGCTGGTCGTCGTGGTGTGGAACCACCGCCAGGAGTACACGTGATCGCGCTCGATCGTGATCAAGCCGGAGCCCGTGTACGGAGCCTGGATCTGCAGCTCGACCGTCTCCCCGGGCGCGTAGTCCGGCTTGTCGAGGCTCACCTGGAGCTCGGCATTGCGCTCGAGTGACCGGGCGAGGTTGGCGGCCCCGGCCACGTTGTATTCCACCCGTGACAACTCCGTACCCGCCGAATCCTTGACCACCAGCGCGAACGTCCCCGGCTCGGCGGTCACCAGTGGGACCGTCAACGTCCCGACCGGGATCGTCACCACCGAATCACCCAGCGGAATCTCCTTCTTCACCGACTGGTACTTGTAGGTCCCGTCGAATTGGCGCGCGAGTACGGACACGTAGCTGATCCGAATCCTGGCGAGGTGCAGCCCCGCGGCGCCGAGGGCCTTCCCGTCGGGACCGACGGCGACGAGCGAGACCTTTCGCTCCGAGTCCTTGTGGAGGTACTGCAGGTCTCCGTCGGGCTTGGCCCCGACGATGAACGGCAGATTGGATACGACCGCCCCGACCTCCGCGGTCACGCTTCGGCCGCCGTCCGGCTCATAGCCTTCCGTGATCACCCGCAGGCGGTACGTCGCCCGCGTGAAGCGCTCGAGTCCGAGCGTGATCTCGGCCTCACCCTTCGCGTCGGTGGTGACGTCCGGCAGATCCTCGGTATACGTCTCCTTGGCTTTCTGGGGATCCAGGAAGTGGTAGTCCTCGAAGCCTCTCAGCGATGGGAAACCGGGTGTGAGCTGAATGGTCGTCGAAACCCGCCGCCCCACGGCGGGCGTGCCGAACAGGTTCCGGAGGGAGATCCGCGCCCGCAACGTGTCCGGTGTGACCCAGCCATTCTGTGATTCCGTTGAGAGGTGCGCCGTCATCGCCAACCGGTCAGGCTGGAATTCGCGCACCAGCACCGGTACCGTGCCGAGAAGCGCCCCAGCCCGTCCGTCCTTCACGATGTAGAGGGAGACCGTCCACGATCCGGTGGGCGACGTCTCGGCCGTCGTGTAGGTGAACTCCTCGAACGCCTGCGCTGAGAGCCTGATGCGCTGGCGCTTGACCTCCAGACCGCGGGCGTCATTCACCACGATCTCGAGGGGAATTCCCTCGAGCCGGGTCAGCCAGTCCGCGGGCTTCACGATGATGCCGACGTGGAAGGCGTCACCGGGCCGGTACACGCCGCGGTCGGAGAAGAGGAACGCGCTGAGCTTGTCCGCCTGGATGGCGTTGGCCACGCCGCCGATGTCGAACCGGGACAGGTCGAGCTCCCGGTCTCCCTTGTCCATCGGCAGGAACGAGAGATCCTCCCCGCGCTGCACCGAATACAGGACCGGAGTCCGTTCGCGTTCGAAGGCCTTCAGTGTGGGGAAGTGCGCGTGCCCGTCGCCATCCGTTTCAGCGGAGAGAACGGTGAGGCCGTTCTCCCCGACGACGTTGACCGTCGCCCCGCCTACGGGTTGTCCGGAACGTAGCGACTGAACGAAGAGATCGCGGCTGCCGTCGCCATTCTGCTTGGCGAGGAGTCCGAGGTCGGTGAGCAGAATGAGGCGCCGGTCGGTGGGACCGGTCGTACGTTTGGCGACCGAGTCATACCCCTGCACGGAGACCAGGAAGAGTCCTCGCGGCGTCCCGCCGTTGGACAGGTAACGGCCCAAGTCGTAGGGCTGGTAGTGCGCCTTTCCGGGACCGAGCGACGGGAGGCGGATCGTATCGGACTGACGGGCCGTGAGGTTGCCCACATCGAAGTTCGGGTTGGTGAACTCGGTATTCCCAAACACCAGACTGGTCTGCGTCACGAGGTGCTGGAGCTGTTCGGGCAAGACTCGGCCGACTTCGACGAGCAGGCCGGGGACGTCACGGCTATAGATGGAGATCCGCCGCTCCCCCCCCAGACTCAAGAGCGATCCCGAGCCGAGGATCTTCACTTCCTGCGGGAAGGGCGGCACCAGCGCCGTATGATCCCAGGTCTCCCCGAGGACATAGCCGCCGAAGGAGCGCAGGCCGCGGTTGACACGGACGTAGACGAAGCGGCCCGGGTCGGCCTCGTACTTGAACGCGACGGTGGACGTGTGCTCCCGTTCGGCGGGAATCGGCGTCAGCGTCAGAGGAGTCGATGCCGCCAGGACATCGGGGCCCACCTCGGCCGGCCCCCACTGGTATGGATACTTGCGCTGATCCGCAGGCGTCTTGGGGTTGTAGACCGGCAGTACCCACGCATTCACGTGCTGCTGAATGTCCTTCTCTCCAACGTCGGCGGAGGTCCCGAGCACCATCACCTGTTCCGGCTCGTACCGCTCGTTCCGGACCAGGGTGAGCTGCGCGCTTTGCACGGAGAGGGAGAACATTCCGGGAACGACCACGCGCTGCTCCAGGGCCGCTCCAGTTCCCGGTCCCCCGCGGCTGGACTTCACGCCGGTGCCGATGGTCACCCGCATCTGCGCGTCTTTGTCGGGAATGGGCAACGGATCGGACATGACTGAAGCGGTGAGCCGTTTCTTGTCCGCCGACACCGTGAACGGCAGGGATCGCATGCTGGAGAGAAAGCCGCCTCCCGGACCCTCCATCCGCATCGTCACCTGCCTGGACAGGGACGCCGTATCGAGCGGGTGGCTGAACGTCAAATGGACCACCACCCGCTTCAGGTTGGGGTCCACCGGATCCTGGTAGAACTCCGCCGTCTCGATCTGCGCGACGAATGGGGCGGAGGAGAAGTCGAACTTGTACTCCTCGAGCGTCACCGTCGGCGCGAACATGCCCTTCTTGTCGAACGTCACGGTGAACGTCTGTCCCACCGGCCAATCATCGGCCGGCAGGAAGTCCAGCTCCCGGTCCCCCACCCACCGCCAGGTCCCCGCGATGGTGGGAGAGAGTTCGACGCCCGTGGTGACCGGTTTGGCGAAAGACTTGAGTGGCGCCACGGATGCTTCAAACGAAATCCGCAACGGATTGGGCTTGGGGTTCTCGACTGTGAGATCGGTGCCGGGCGGCGGCGTAATCTGAAACGCGGTGAGGACGGGATGGGGACGGTGACGCCAAAGCACCACGGCGACCACGAGCAGGATGAGGCCACCCGCGCCGATCGCGGCATTGCGCCGGAAGATCCTGGTGTCCGCCAGCATGTCCGCGCGAAGAGCCTGTTCCTTGGCTCGGAGCTCGGCCACCCAGGCGGGGGGAGTCCAGGCAATACTTCCCAGGGTGCGGCGGGAGAATTCAGCGAGGGCGGCACGGATCCGCGCGATCCGCACGCGGATGGTCGGACGAGGGGACAGGGGTTCGCTCACGACGGCCTCAACGGGATGCGGAAGTCACGCACCAAGACGTGGAACAGCATTCGGAGTGCAACGCATAATATGGACCGCGTCCTCGGACTCCGCATTCGTCCCGACGACTCATGCACTGTGTCTGCGCGGACCCGGCGATGTGTCCGGTCCAACCATATCGGGGTATTATCCCCTGCATGAGGGCCCCGCCGTCTCCGCTCGTGGTGTTGGCGTTTTCCTTCACCGTGATTGCACCGGCCGCGTCGCAGGCAACGGCCGACGATCCCACCGCGCGCGCCCTGATGGCCGCGGTCATCACTCGTCGCGCCGCGATGCTCGCCGCCCTCCCGCCCTGCCGCTACGACGCATACATCAAGACCGCCGCCTTTGACCTCGGTGCCCCCTCCGATTCAGCCGCGTCCGTGCTGCTCCTGACCGAGACCGAAATCACGGCATACTGGCACGCTCCGGACCGCTTCCAGGAGACGATCGAAGCCCGGCACCGCCCGGGGGACGGAGGCATCGGGCGTTCACCGGCTACCGTGGAAGAAATCGAGCACTACCAGCGGGACTACGTCACCATCAGCGATGCCTCGGATCCGGGCGCCGGGGGGACCCACGGCACCCGGCTGGTCACGAACGCGCGCCAGCTCCGCACCTACCAGGTACCGCTCCCGATCGGAGCCGACGCCCTGAAGGACTATGATTTCATCGGCGTTGATACGCTCCTCGAAGGCAACGAGCGGGTGCTCCGAATCGCGGTTCGCGGCCGCGGGCGCAGTCCGCGATTCAACGGCACGGTAGAGGTCCGGGATTCGACCTACGACCTGGTCGGGATGGACCTTCTCGCAAACGATGCGGTGCGTTTTGCCGGTGTGACCGGCCTCCGCTACCAGCAGGTCTTCACGGACTCAGGCTTCACCACGATCCCCGCCCAAATCCGGCTCAGCGGCCATCTCGAACGCCGACTCTCGGCCCGCTGGCTCCCGCGATCGGTCGCCGGGATGCCGATGCCGGAGTTCCCCCGTTCCGTCCAGTTCGAAGAAGTGGCGACGGTTTCCGGGTTCCAGGCGGATACGAGCGTGCATCCCCAGGACATTGCGGAGGTCCGCCGGATTTCCCGGGTCAACGCGCTGCGCTCGGACACCGGCATGTGGTCCGCCCCGGGTGCCGCGCCGCTGACCTCCGCCGAGCAGGCGGCATGGGCCGAGCAGGATTCCGTGGAGATGCACCCACGACTGGTTCCCCGGGTGGTGCGCGATGCGGAGTGGGTCTCGGACGCCGCGTTCGGACCGGGATTCGGACACTACAATCGGGTGGACGGGCTCTACCTGGGACTCGCGCACGACTGGCGCCCGGATCCGGGTTTCCAGCTCATGACCAAGCTCGGGTACGCGTTCGGGCGCCAGGATTGGCAGTACCGCGCCGGCACGCGGATCATCCTGTCACAGCCGAATCAGCTCTGGGTGGGTGTCACCTATCACGACGAGTCCGCCAGCTGGCCATCGCTCGTCCCGACGAGCTACGACGCGACCGCCAGTGCTTTCGTGAACCGTGTCGACCCGAACGAATACTTTCGCGATCACGGCATGCTCCTGTCCGCCGGCATCCGTGTCCTCCCGTACACACGGGTCGAGCTCCGCTACGACGACGCCCATCAGTCGACGCTCGATACCCTGCCAAGCTCGGGGTTCCGCCCGTCCCGCTTTCCGCCCGTTCCGAATCCCCCCATAGCCGATGGGCACATGCGGCTCGTCGGGGGAACGGTGACGTTCGATTCCCGGCAGATGGTGCGGACCCGGCTGGGGGATGGGATGATGGCGGGG
>DATNDQ010000034.1:0-5555 GCA_035553475.1 Gemmatimonadales bacterium | reverse complement strand
TTGTACTTCGCCACCGTCAACCAGCCCCTCGCTCTCATCTATGATCTCGCCAAGGTCGTCAGCGGCGCCGACTCCAGCACGTGGCTCATCGGCAAGGTTCCGAACCCCACACCCTTCCGGGCGCTCGGGAATGGCGGCTATCACGACTTCTATGTCGGCTACGATCCCGGCACGCATCAGGACAAGTTCTACGGGGCGGGGCTGGGCGGCTATTCGGTGTTCGATGTTTCGCATCCCGAGACGCCGAAGCAAATGTTCACCATCACCGGCTTCGGGATGGACATCGCGCACACGTTCACTCCGTCTCCGGACGGACACTTCGCGGTGACGGAAACCGAGTATCAGTACACGCCCCTCCGGATTTGGGACCTGACGGAGGGCCAGAGCGGCAAGAAGGCCAACCTCGATCTCGCCATCTCCGGCTGGACCGCGGACTGGCACGATCTGTCCCACAACCACGAAGTACGCTGGCCCTTTGTCTTCGTCTCAGCGTACGAGGACGGCCTGCAGGTATTCGATTTGAAGGACCCCAAGCATCCCAAGACCGATGGCCACTATTTCACCTGCATGTGCAAGCACGAAGACGGATTCGGTGGCAACCCCGACAACGGGTGGAAGACAGGGGCCGACGCGCCGAGTGTGGAGCAGGGAGCGTTTGGCGTGGACATCCGCAACCGGGACGGGCTGATCGTCATCTCGGACATGCGCACCGGGCTCTGGCTCTTCAAGATGAACGGGTTCAACGGCTGGAATGGGCACACCTACGGCCAGCCCAACATCTCGAGTGTGCAGGACTACGATCACGGCCCTGAGGGCGCAACAGCGCCGGCGTCGGGTTCGGGCGGCCATTGATCAAGCGTATCGGCGCCGCCTTCCTGGCGGCGGGTGTGCTGGCAGGCGGGCCGTACGACATCACGCTCCTTTCGACTCCTTCGGCACCAGCCGCGCGAGGGTCTGCGCGGCTGGTCAGCGCCCCGTCACCCTTCGGGATCGCCGTTTCTCCTGACGGCCATGCCCGGTACGACATCGTCGTCAAGATTGGGGGGCTCCCGGCACCCGCTTCGCTGGGGGCGTATCACACCTATGTCGCTTGGGCGGTAACCCCCGATCTGGACGACTGGACCCGCTTGGGCGTCGTGTCCAACGGGTCATCGACGGTCGGCGTCGCCGAGTACAACAAGTTCCTGCTGGTGATCACCGCCGAGGCGAGTGCGGAGCCGGTGGCGCATCGTGGTCCCACGGTCCTCCACGGCACCTCGCCGTCGGGGTGGATGCAGACATTCCTCGCTCATCCCTTTTTCCGCGGCGCGCCGGGGAAGTGACGTGAGACGGATTCTGGTGGTTGTCGCCATGCTGACCGGCGGCCGTGGCGTGGCTGCCCAGAATCCCGATACGGGGATGGCCAACATGCCCGGCATGGGACCGTCGATGCCGATTCCCATGCCGCGAGGAATGGTCATGATGCCCGGGCTCGTCGGGTTCACGCCGCCCGTCACCGCCTTCCGGCCCGGGGGCGACATCGACCTGGCCACCCTGCCCGCGGCGAAGCCGATGGCGCCCGTGAGCCTCAAGTCCGGAGATACGCTCGATCTCACGGCGACGATCGTCCGGCGAACCATCCGTGGCCATTCGTTCGTGGCGTACGGATTCAACGGGGAAGTCCCGGGGCCCATTCTCCGGATGCCCCAGGGTGCCACCGTCGTCGTCCGGTTTCACAACCGGATCGATCTCCCCAGCTCCATTCATTGGCACGGGATCAGACTCGACAACCGCTTCGACGGGGTCCCCGGTCTCACGCAACGCACGCTCGCCCCGGGGGACACGCTCACATATCTGGTGCACGCCCCCGATGCCGGGGTTTTCTGGTATCACCCGCACGAGCGCGAGGACATCGAGCAGGCACTCGGTCTGGCCGGCGGCATTCTGGTCGAGTCCCGGGACTCCACGTACTACTCGGCCGTCAATCAGGAACAGGTGCTGGTCTTGAGTGATCTCCTGATCAATGGGGACACCCTCATTCCGTTCGGGAGGGAGAGTCCCGACTTCGCCCTCATGGGGCGGGTGGGGAACGTGCCCTTGGTGAACGGGGTGCCGGACTACCGGCTGTCGGTCCACCAGGGCGAGGTGGTGCGCTTCTTCCTTATTAATGCGTCCTCCTCCCGCACCTACAACCTCTCGTTCGGGGGGGCCCCGATCAAAGTCGTGGCTGGAGACGTCAGCCGCTTTGAGCGGGAGGCGCTGGTCCAGAGCGTGGTGATTGGCCCCGCGGAGCGGTACGTCGTGGAGGTGCGATTCCCGCACGCGGGGCCATACCAGGTGCTCAACGCCGTGCAGGCCATCAATCACTTCGCCGGAGAATTCCAGCCTGAAGTCGATACGCTTGGTCTCGTCACCGCCGACAGCGCTGCGGCTACGCCGGACCTGGGTGCATCGTTCGCGACGCTTCGCGTTGATACGCAACTCACCACGGAAATCGATCGTTACCGGTCCGCGATGGACCGTGAGCCGGACAAACGCCTGACCCTGACGATGACCACCCACGGACTGGCGTTACCTACCGTTCAGTTCATGTCGATCGACACGGCGTATTTCGCTCCCGTCGAATGGAGTGACGCGATGCCCGACATGAACTGGCTGTCGACGGCCGATCAGGTGTCGTGGGAGCTTCGGGATGACGCGACGGGCAAGAAGAACATGGACATTGACTGGCACGTGCCGGTCGGGTCCCTCGTAAAGGTCAGGATCTTCAACGACAATAAGTCCTTTCACCCCATGCAGCACCCAATCCACCTGCACGGGCAGCGCATGCTGGTGGTTGCGCGGGACGGGGTGAAGACCACGGATTTCGTCTGGAAGGACACTGTTCTGATCCCGGTCGGCTCGACGGTGGACATTCTCGTCGATGCTGCCAATCCGGGGGCGTGGATGATGCACTGCCATATCGCCGAGCATTTGGGGGCGGGGATGATGGCGGTAATGCACGTGGATCCGCGATAGCCGCGGCCTCGAAGTTGCCGGCGCGGCATGAAGCCGCGGCTCGGTATCGGCCGCATGATAGCGGCGTTCGCGCCGCCAGGCCCGTTTCACCGGGCAGACGCCGAGCCGCGACTATTACGTCGCGCCGGCAACTACGATGCCCGGTCGAGTGAGGTACCAACCAATGGTCGACCGCCGCTTGTTTCTCACCACCGCATCCCGCTTCGGTCTCGGCGCCACACTGTTTCCCGGTGCGCTCGCCGCGCTGGCGCAGGCTCAGGGAGCGATCACGAAAGAGATGGTGCTCCAGGCGGCGGCGATCGCCGACGTCCCGATTCCCCCCGAGGACGTGGACGCCATGCTGCAGACGCTGAACAACCGCGCCGCCGGATACGACGCGATCTACAAAATGGGCATGGCGAACGGGGTGGCACCCGCCTTGGATTTCGATCCGGTCCCGTCGGGCATGAAAATCGATACCGCGCAACGGCCGCCGCGTCCTACCCTGCGGGCCGCCGGGAGTCGCCCGAAGAATCTCGAAGACCTCTGCTACGCGACGATTCCGGAGCTCGGTGCGCTCATCCGTACCAGGAAGGTTTCGTCGGTCGACCTCACCCAGATGTACATCGCCCGGCTGAAGCGTCTCGACGCCCAGCTCCACTGCGTCATCACCATCACCGAGGATCGCGCGCTCACCCAGGCCAGACAGGCGGACGCGGACCTCAAGGCCGGCAAGTATCATGGCCCCCTGCACGGCCTCCCGTGGGGTGCGAAGGACCTGCTCGCGGTCAAAGGGTATCCGACCACGTGGGGTGCCGGTGGATTCGAGCATCAGATGATCGACGACGACGCCACGGTGGTTCAGCGGCTCGACAAGGCCGGCGCGGTGCTGATCGCCAAGCTCACGCTCGGCGCACTCGCGCAAGGTGACCACTGGTACGGTGGCATCACCCGAAATCCGTGGAACCTCCAGCAGGGCTCCTCCGGGTCGTCGGCGGGTCCGGCGTCGGCTACCGCCGCCGGGTGCGTCGCGTTCTCGATCGGCTCGGAGACGTTGGGGTCGATCTCGTCGCCATCGACGAGATGCGGCGTCACGGGCCTCCGGCCGACGTTCGGGCGGGTGCCTCGGACGGGCGCGATGGCGCTGTCGTGGAGCATGGACAAGCTCGGACCGATCTGCCGGTCGGCGGAGGACTGCGGGCTGGTGCTCATGGCGATCTTCGGCCCCGATGGGCATGACCGCGTCGTGCGGCGGGCGGCGTTCAACTGGGATGATCGGCTCGACTGGCGGAAGCTGAAGGTCGGGTATCTCAAGCAGGAGTTCGAAGGGGGGCCGCCGCGGCCGGCGCCCGTAGCGCCCGCGACCCCGCCGACGCCTGACAGCCTCTTGAGCGCTGATGAACTGAAGGCACGCAATGAGAACCGGCGGCGGGAAGAGCTGCAGCGAGCGACGACGCAATATGACCGGCAGTTCAATGATGCGGCGCTCGCCAAGTTGCGCGGGATGGGCGTCAAGCTCGAAGAGGTGACGTTGCCGCACGGCCTGCCTTGGGGTCCGATGTCGGGGCTCTTGAACGCCGAGGCGGCCGCGGCGTTCGATGATCTGACGCGGTCGGGGAAGGACAAGCTGCTGACCGAGCAGGGGCCGAACGATTGGCCCAACATTTTCCGCGCGGCCCGCTTCATGCCGGCGGTCGAGTACATCCAGGCGAACCGTGCCCGCATGGTGGGCATCGAGGCCATGGCGAAGGTCTTCGAGCCGTATGACGTCATTGTGACCCCGACCTTCGGACTCCAGCTCGTGATCACGAATCTCACGGGGCATCCGGCGCTGATCGTGCCCAACGGGTACCGCGGTCCGGACGCGCCGGCATTCACCACCGATTTCGGCGGCAACTACGGGGGTCCGGGAACACCGGTGAGTCTCACCTTCCTGGGCAAGCTCTATGGAGAGGCGTCACTCCTGGCACTGGGCCGGGCCTATCAGGAGGCCACGGGGTTTCACACCAAGCACCCGAGCTTGTAGGGACGGGTACCATCGCGGGGATGACCCGCATAAATTGGGTGCTCTCGTGGTGGCTGTAGCTCAATCGGTTAGAGCGCCGGACTGTGGCTCCGGAGGCTGGGGGTTCAAGTCCCCTCAGCCACCCTGTTTCAAGTGCGGAAGTGCGAATGCGGAATGCGGAACGGGTGAGGGTCGCGCATCATTTTGGGGAGCTGGCTCAGGAGTCACTCCGCACTCCGACTTCCGCATTCCGACTTGGTTTCTAGGTCCGTAGCTCAATTGGTAGAGCACCGGTCTCCAAAACCGGGGGTTGCAGGTTCAAGTCCTGCCGGGCCTGTTGAGTCAGTGAGCGCGGGAGCTTCGGCTCCCGCGCTTTGTTTTCGGTGCCCGGTAGCTGCCGGAGCTCCGGAGTACGACGGCAATCACCTCGGCCGGCGTTCCTTGACAGGCGGCTGGGGTGCCGTTACATAGCTAGTTATGCATAACTAGCTTGGCGGATGACATGGCACGACAGAAGAACGACATCCTGCAGGGCACCCTCGCCCTCCTGGTACTGAAGACACTCTCCGTCCGG